>JAYVYV010000255.1:0-3692 GCA_043783985.1 Acidobacteriota bacterium
TACGACGCGCCGCAGTTCGGCACCATCCATGCGCCGGGGCAGAGCCGACCGGGCTCGTTCACCAACCCGGATCTCGGCGTCTTCTCGGTCTCTCTGACGGGCGTGACGACGCTGGCGCCGGAAGATCCGCGAGTCAAGTGCATCGACCCGAGCAATTCCGGGGTGGGGGGCGACTACCTCTGCGTCCAGCCGGGGGTTCCGATCTACGGCTCGAGCCCGACCGGGGCCCCGCCCTTCAACGCGTTCGTGGTGCCTGAGGATTTTCAGGCGCCCATGTATCACTACTTCCACGTGACGTTCCAGCGGGAGCTCTTCAGGAACAATGCGGTGACCGTGTCGTACGTCGGATCGCGAGGCCGCGACCAGGTGATGGCGCGCGATATCAACGGGCCGCCGCTCGGTGGCCCGTTCGCGACGCCGGACAAGTTCCGGCCGTTCGCGACGCAATTCCCGACGCTCAGGAAGATTATCGCGCTGACCAACGAAGGCAAATCCTGGTACGACGGGATGCAGCTTTCGTATCATCAACGGAACTGGCACGGCATCAACACGCAGTACAACTACACGCTCAGCAAGTGCGTGGACTACGGGTCGTCGAACCGCGGCGCCGGGGACAATTTCCCGCAGGCGAACAACCCGTTCAACCCGGCGGGCAACGAGGGACCGTGCGGTTTCGACGTCCGGCACAACTTCAACGTGGGCGGCACCTACGCGCTGCCAGACTCCGACAAGCTCGGCGCGCTGAGTCGCGGCTGGGAAATCGGGACGGTGTTCACCGGGCTGTCCGGCCGTCCTTTCACCGCGCGGGTCGGCGGCCGGGATCGGTCGGGGCAGGACATCGGGTTCCTGCGCGCCGATTGCCTCGAGGACCCGATTTACGACTACAGCAACCCGGACAAGTTCATCACGAACGTGGCGACCGCATTCGCAACTCCCGCCAACGGCCGGCTCGGCACCTGCGGCCGCAACACCCTGCGGCGTCCGGGTCTCGCGCAGTGGGATCTGAACGTCATCAAAAAGTTCCGCGTGTCGGGCAACACCAGGATCGAGGCGCGGTTCGAGATCTTCAATCTGATGAATCGCGTGAACTTCGGCGCCATCCAGACGTCCAACGTCCGCAGCTCGCTGTTCGGCAGCATCGGCTCGACGCCCGACGTCGACGCCGGCAACCCGGTGATTGCGCAGGGCGGCCCGCGCGCGATGCAATGGGCCGTCAAGGTGCTCTTCTGAGAAGTTAGGATCTGGGGATCTAAGGATCTTAGGATGTAGGGGCGGGTTCCCGGTGGGGCTCGCCCCTTTTTCATGCGCGCGCGGCTGACGGCCTTCGTGACGTCGTTTCTCCTGTGCGCGATGCCGCGCGCGCAGGTCCGTCCAAACGTCCTCCTCATCACGCTCGACACCACGCGCGCCGATCGGATGGGGTTTCTCGGATCGACGCGCGGCCTGACGCCGAATCTCGACGCGCTGGCGCGGACGGCGACGGTGTTCATGCGCGCCTACGCGCAGGCGCCGATCACGACCGTGTCGCACGCGACGATACTGACCGGCACCTATCCGCCGTTCCACGGCGTCGACGATTTCGGCGCGCCGCTGCCGGCGTCGGTGCCGTACCTGCCAGACCTGTTCCGGCGGCACGGCTATCGAACGGCGGCGTTTGTTGGATCACTGGTGCTCGATCCACGGGCCGGCACCGCGCCCGGGTTCGACCGCGGGTTCGACACTTTTGATGCCGGCTTTCGTCTCCGGCGCCCTGGCGAGGACCGCTATCAGACGATCGAGCGGCGCGGCGACGGAGTGGTGACGCGAGCGCTCGGCTGGCTCCAACAGCAACGGGAGCCGTTCTTCCTCTGGGTCCACCTCTACGACCCGCACGACCCGTACGATCCGCCCGCCGATCTGAAGAGCCGGTTCGCGACGGCGCCCTACGACGGCGAGATTGCCTCGGTCGATCGACAGGTTGCGAGGCTGCTCGCGGCCCCGGGCGTGGCGAATGAGGCGCTGGTGGTCGTGGCCGCGGACCACGGCGAAGCGCTGGGCGATCACGGCGAAGCCACCCACGGCGTATTCCTGTACGACGAAACGCTGCACGTGCCGCTGGTCGTCCGCTTTCCGGGTCATCGCGCGGCCGTCGCTCGCGTGGCGGCGCGCGTGGCCCTCGCCGACGTCGCGCCGACGGTGCTTGAGGCGGTCGGCCTGCCCGTTCCGGCGGAGATGCAGGGACAGTCATTGACATCGCTCACCGCTGCGCCCGCGAAAGCGTTGGACCATCCGGTCTATGCCGAGAGCACATATCCACGGCGTGCCTTCGGATGGAGCCCGCTGATGGCGTGGCGCGCGGACAGGTTTCTCTATGTGCGCGCGCCGCAACGCGAACTGTACGATCTCGCAGCCGATCCCGGCGCGACGCGAAACGTGGCTGGCACGCGCGCCCGTGTCGCAGACGGAATGGAAGCCGAACTCGGCCAGTTTCTCAATAGGGCGGGTGGGTCTGGTGCGTCGGGTAGGGCAGGTGGGTCGACGCCGCCGCGCGTCGATCCGGCGGTGGCCGAGCGGCTTGCGGCGCTCGGCTACGTCGGCGGGTCCGGCGGGGCGCCGGTGGCGACGGGCGTCGACCCGAAAGATCGCATTGGCCTCGCGAACATGCTGCACGACGCCGTCGTCGCGGTGGAAGACGGCGCCTATCAGCGGGCGATTCCACTGCTTGAACAGGTGACGTCCCGCGAGCCGGGCATCCCGCTCGCGCAGTTCCAGCTGGGCGTGGCGCGCGCCCGCCAGCGGCAGTACGCGCAGGCGATCGCGCCGCTCACGCGCGCCGCGGCGCTCCAGCCGCACGACATGCGCGCGCACTACGAGCTCGGCCTTGCGCTCTACGAGACCGGCGATCTGAAAGGCGCGGCCGCGCAGTTCTCGATCGTCGCCGCGAAGCGGCCGGAGTGGGCTGACGCGCGATACTCGCTCGGGTCGGTGGACGCGCGGATCGACCGCGTGCCGGAGGCGATCGCCGAGCTGCGCGCGGCGATCGATCTGGAGCCGCGCCATTTCCGCGCCAACCTGCTGCTGGGGCGGATCCTGACGCTGCAAGGGGCCGTAGCCGCCGCCATCGCGCATCTGCGCACCGCCGTCGAGGCGCAGCCGTCAGCGCGCGAAGCGCACGAGTTCCTCGCTGACGCCTACGAGAAAGCCGGCAACGGCGCGGAGGCCGCCAGGGAACGCCAGCGCGCCCAGGCGCTCATGAAGCGGTGAGGACATGGGCCTGTGCCTGCTGAAAAGTCGGGTCGCCGTGACGTCGTTCCACGTGCGGAAGGCACGGCTTCTCAAGAGCCGATGATGCACCGCCCGAAGCAGATGACGCCCCACGCGGAAGCGACAATACCCGCGCCGCGCCGCTCACTCCGGTGGCCTGGGCCGCGCGCGTCAGACCTTCACGTACGTGACGCCGCGCTCCTGCACGAGGCCCATCGCCATGACGTGCGATGGGACCAGACGCACGCCGGGGTTCAATCCAGCGAGCAGGTCGGCACGCACGTCGGCCATCGGCAGCTGCCGCGCCTGCGCGAGCTGCTGGGCGATGGCATTGAGCGCGATGTTGCACTGCCAGAAGATCGTGCCGCGCGCCTGCAGCGCCTTGACGCCGAGCGTCGCGTCGTCCATGAAGATGTTGCGCACCGCCGGCTGCTTCGTCACCGGGTCGA
>JAYVYV010000256.1:0-3690 GCA_043783985.1 Acidobacteriota bacterium
CCGTACGCCTCGAGCACCGGCGCGCCGAACGCCGTCTCGAGCGCGTGCATCACCGCCGGGGGCAGCGACGCGCTGCACGACCGGATGAAGCGCAGCTTCTCGGCGCCGGCCGGACGCCGGGACGGATCCGAGGGATCGCCCGCGCGCGCCAGCAGCAGCTGGTGCAGCGTCGGCACCGCCGAGTACCACGTCACGTTGTGATCCCGCGCGGTCCGCCAGAACGACAGCGGGCTGAACTTCGCCGGCACGACCACCGTGCCCCCGGACGCGAACGTGGCCAGCGTGGACGCCACGAGGCCGTGCACGTGAAACAGCGGCATCACGCACAGCGACACGTCCTCTGGCGTCAGCGCGTAGCTCCTGGCGACATTCTGCGCCGAGATCGACAGGTTCGCATGCGTGAGCGGCACGCGCTTGGGCCGCCCGGTGCTGCCGCTCGTGTGCAGCACGAGCGCGACATCGTCGACGCCCGGCGGCGCGACCGGGGCGCGTCCGGCGGACCGCTCCCCAGACGACTTGGCGCCGCCAGCCGCGCGACGATCGTCCGACAAGCTGACGCTGCCGTCGGCGTCCATGTCGATCGTCAGGATCGGCACGCCGCGCTCGACCGCGGCGCGGCGCGCATCGTCCGCGCCGTCGGGAGGGAGGATCAGGACCTTCGCGGCGGTGTCGTCGAGGAAGAAACGGAACTCGTCTTCCTTGTAGGACGGGTTGAGCGGCGCCGCGGTGCCGGCGACGCCGGCGGCCAGGAACGACACGATTACCGGGAGGCCGTTGGTCAGCGACGTGGCGACGCGATCGCCGCGGCCGACGCCGGCGGCGGCCAGCTGCCCGGCGACGGCCTGCACCTGCTGCCGCAGCCCGCCATACGTGATGCGGATGTTCTGCTCGGGAAGGACGACCGCGATCGCGTCCGCGGGCGCGCGCTCCAGGAATTCGGGCAACGTGACAGGCGAGACGCTCATGAACGCGTCACCAGCATTTCATAGGCGGGCAGCGTGAGGAAATCCTCCAGGGTCTCGGAGGTGGCGACGGCCTCGAACAGCGCCCGGGCCTGTTCGCTCCGCCCCGCGGACTCTTCCGCGATGAGCTGCTGCACCATCGGACGCGTGACCGCGCGGCCGTCTTCCAGCGCCGCCCCGTGCGCGATCCACTGCCAGATCTGCGTGCGCGAGATCTCGGCGGTCGCCGCGTCTTCCATCAGGTTGTAAATCGGCACCGCGCCCTGTCCGCCCAGCCAGGCTTCGAGGTACTGGATGCCGACGCGAATGTTGTGGCGGAGGCCGCCCTCCGTGCGAGTGCCGGCCGGCGCTTCGAGCAGCGCGCCCGCGTCGGCGACGACATCCTCGCGCAGGCGACCGAGCTGGTTCGGCCCCGGCATCCCCTCGTCGAAGACCTGCTTCGCAAGCGCCACCAGCGCCGGATGCGCCACCCAGGTGCCGTCGTGCCCCTCGCGCACCTCGCGTAATTTGTCGGCGCGCACCTTCTCCATCGCCGTGGCGTTGGCGTCCGGATCGTCCTTGATCGGAATCTGCGCGGCCATGCCGCCCATCGCGAAGGCGCCGCGGCGGTGGCACGTCTTGATGAGCAGCTGCGTGTACGCGCGCAGGAACGGCGCCGCCATCGTCACCTGACCCCGGTCCGGCACGACGAAGGACGCGTCGTGCTGCAGCGTCTTGATCGAGCTGAAGATGTAATCCCACCGCCCGCAGTTGAGCCCGGCGATATGGTCGCGGAGCTCGTAGATAATTTCGTCCATCTCGAACGCCGCCGGCAGCGTTTCGATCAGGACCGTCGCCTTGATCGTGCCGGCCGGAATCTGCAGCGCCGCCTGGGCGTGCAGAAAGATGTCGTTCCATAGCCGCGCCTCGAGATGGCTCTGCATCTTCGGCAGGTAGAAGTACGGTCCCGTGCCCGCGTCGAGGAGCGCCTTCGCGTTGTGGAACAGGTAAAGGCCGAAGTCGAACAGCATGCCCGGCGCAGGGCGGCCGTCGACATCGAAATGTTTCTCGGGCAGGTGGAAGCCGCGCGGCCGGACCATCAGCGTCGCCAGCGGCGGCCTGAGCGCGTAGCGCTTGCCGGCGTCAGACTCGTACGAGATCGTCCGGCGCACCGCATCCATCAGGTTGGCCTGACCGCCGACCAGATTCGCCCAGGTGGGCGACGTCGCGTCCTCGAAGTCGGCCATGAACACGTTCGCGCCGGAGTTCAGCGCGTTGATGATCATCTTGCGATCGACCGGCCCGGTGATCTCGACGCGCCGGTCCTGGAGATCCGCCGGAATCGCGCCGACCTTCCAGTCGCCGTTGCGAACGGCGGCGGTGCCGGCGAGAAAGCCGGGGCGCGCGCCGGCGTTGAACGCCGCCTGCGCCGCGCGGCGGCGTTCGAGCAGCTCGTCGATGCGGGATCGAAAGCGCCTCGTGAGATCTTCGACAAACGCCACGGCGGGCGCGGTCAGGACGCGGTCGGCGCCCTCGACGCGGGGAAGATGTGGGACAGCCATAAGGGGCTAAATTATGCGCGCTTATGATACTCTGGCGACGTTTTGTTCTCACGCGCGCTGCGGTTGTCGTGTGGCATTCTCGCCCTGATGGCGATCGGCGCGGCGGCGTTCCTCCTCTTCCGTTCCCAGCAGCGCATCGGTCAGCACGCCGCGGCGCTGCGTGCCTTCGACCAGGACGCCCGCGACGCCACCACCGCGCTGGTGGACGCGCGCGTCGGCCAGCAGGCCTACGTCGCGGCGGGCCAGGGCGTGGCGTTCTGGTTCGGCAAGACCGAGGCGGCCATCCAGTCGGCGACAGACGGGCTGACGAGGCTGCACCTGTCGGCCGACGCCGGTGCGCGCACGGCCATCGACGAAGCGGCGGCGACCGTCACCGAGTTCTCCGCCATCGACAAACGCGCGCGCGACTACCTCAAGAGCGGCCAGCAGTTGATGGCCGGCGACGTCATCTTCACGGAAGGGGGCGACGCGGCCGCCACGGCGGTCCGCCAGATCGAAACCGCTCGGCAGGCTCAGCATCAGGCGGCCGATGTCGACGCGGCGGCCGTCCACAAACAGCAGGTGCTGATCGCCGCGTCCGCGGCCGGCGTCGTGGTCCTGGTCGTCTTCCTGCTGATTCCGGTGCCGCGTCCGAAGGCCGCGGAGACCGCCGCCCACGCCGGCGCGGCGATGGATTCCGACGTCGTCCAACGCGAGACGGAGATGCCCGCGCCGCTGCCGATGCCGCCGCTGACGCATCATGCGCAGGGGTCGGTGTTCAAGGCGGCCACGGACGTCGCCACCGACTTCGGACGCGTGCGCGACGTCGACGGCCTGACCCGCGTGCTCGGCCGCGCGGCCGACGTGATGGACGCCAGCGGGCTGATGGTCTGGCTGGGCAACGCCGAGGGCGGCGATCTGCGGCCGGTCCTCGCGCACGGCTACAGCGCGGCGATGATCGCGCGGATTCCCCCGGTGCCGCGCGCCGCCGACAACGCGGCGGCGGCGGCCTACCGCTCGGGCTCGCTGCAGATCGTCCTCTCGCACCCCGGCGGCTCGAGCGGCGCCATCGTCGCGCCGATCCTGTCGGCCGACGGCTGCATCGGCGCCCTCTCGGCGGAGATCCGCAGCGGCGGCGAAACGTCGGAGAGCGTCCAGGCGCTCGCCTCCATCTTCGCCGCGCACCTGGCCGGCGTACTGGCGAGCGC
>JAYVYV010000257.1:0-3689 GCA_043783985.1 Acidobacteriota bacterium
CGCCGGCGCCAGCACCGTCATGGTCGGATCGAGCGCGCGGATGGTCCGATCGAGCGGCGAGGCGCGGCCGGCCGGATCGCCGTGCGCGACCATCGTCGCCTCCTCGATGCCGGCGATCTCCACGAGCGTCTGCGCGATCAGCGGGTGCGCGAGCGACGCGGCCACCAGCGACAGCTTGCCGAGGATCCCGGCTTTCAGGGCGCGGACGATGTAGTCGCGGGCGAAGGCATCGCGGACGTCCACGACGTGGGCGCGCAGCGCGCCGGTCGCCAGCGCGCGATCGCGGATCTCCTCGAGCACGTCCTTGCCCTGCCCGAGATCGATCGTGACGGCGATGATCTCGGCGGCGTGCCGATCGGCGAGCCACGGAATGGCGATCGAGGTCTCCAGGCCCCCTGAATACGCGAGCACGATGCGCGTCATTCCGCCGTGTACTCCCTGAGCCGTTTGACCAGCACGGCGGCCGCCCGGGCCCCGCGCGCGATGACGAGGATCGTGTCGTCGCCGGCGATCGTCCCCACCGCCTCGGGGAGGCGGGCGCCGTCGAGCGCCTCGGCCAGCGCCTGGGCCTGACCCCGCCCGGTGCGGACGACGACGAGCTGCTGGACGCGTTCGATGTTGCGGACGAACTCGGCCGCCGCCCGCTCGAGCGCGGTGAGCGCCGTCTCGGGGTTCGTCGCGTCGGCGCCGGCCCGCTGATAGGCGCCGTCTCCCGCGCGCTTCACGAGCCCGAGGTCCTTGATGTCGCGTGAAATGGTCGCCTGCGTGGCCTCGAAGCCGCGCTGGCGGAGCCGCTTGCGCAGCAGCTCCTGGCTGTGGAGCCCTTCGCGGTCGATCAACTCGAGGATGATGGCTTGGCGGCGCGTTTTCATGACGGAGGAAGCATGAGTATACATCGATTTTTGTTGATCCAAACGCGCAGAATGTGTATAAGTATTCCTTCTGATGCATACAGTTGTGCAGCCCGGCGCAGCGACGGCCGTCTCCGACGGCGCGCCGCTGGCGCGCGTGGCCGTCGCCGGCGCCACCGGCTTCACCGGCCAGGAGCTCCTGCGCCTGCTGTCGCGCCACCCGGCCGTCGCGCTGACGGCGGCGATGTCGTCGGGCCAGTCGGGCGCGTCGTCACGGCGGCTGCCCGCGCTCGCGCGGATCTGGAACGGCACCATCGTTCCGCTCTCGGTCGAGACGCTCGCCCGCGACGCCGACGTCGTGTTTCTCGCGCTGCCCGATTCGGCGGCCGCCGAGATCGCCCCCGCGCTCGTGGACGCCGGCGTGCGCGTCATCGACCTCTCCGGCGCGTTCCGGCTGCGCGACGACGCGGCGCGCGCCCGGTGGTATCCGGAGACACAGCGGCTGCCCGCAGGCGTCGCCTACGGCCTCACCGAGCGGGAGCGTGGCGCGATCGCGCGGGCCCGGATCGTGGCCAACCCGGGCTGCTACCCGACCGCGACGCTGCTGGCGCTCGCGCCGCTCGTCGAGGCCGGCCTCTTGCTTTCGAACGCGGACGTCATCGTCGATGCGAAATCGGGTGTGTCGGGCGCCGGCAAGACGCCGTCGGAGCGGACGCACTTCTCAGAGATCCACGGCAGCATGGCGGCGTACGGGGTGTTCAACCATCGTCACGGCGCCGAAATAGAACAGGGCGCCGGCCGCATGGTCACCTTCACGCCGCACCTGCTGCCGATCGACCGGGGCATCCTGGCGACCGTGTACGTGCGCGTGGCACCGGGCACCACCGAAGAAGCGCTCGGCGACGTCCTCGAGCAGGCCTACACGGGCGCCACGTTCGTGCGCCTCGTCGGATCGGCATTGCCCGAGATCAAGCACGTCGCGCACACCAATTTCTGCGACATCGGCTGGCGCGTCGACCCGTCGGGCCGCGCCATCCTGGTGTCGGTCATCGACAACCTGCTCAAGGGCGCGTCGGGCCAGGCGGTGCAGAACATGAACGTCATGCTCGGCCTGGATGAGCGGACCGCGCTGCTATGACCAGCGCCCGGGTTCTTTCATCGCCAAGCAAACACAAAGGACGCAAAGGACGCACAGCCAAACGTTTTTCCTCTGTGTCCTGGGTGTCCCTGGTGTTGGATCAGCGGGGCAAATGACCCGTCCGCTGGTGATCAAGTTCGGCGGCGAGCTGATCGAGGATCGCGCGCACCTGGCGACCGTGGTGTCTGCCTTGGCCGCGCTCGCCGGCGGCCTGACGGCGGCCGGCGAGCCGCTCGTCGTGGTCCATGGCGGCGGCAAGGAAATCGATGCTGCGCTGAAGGTCGCCGGGATCGAGAAGCGCCAGGTGGACGGTCTTCGGATTACCGACGACGCCACGCTCGACGTGGTCGTCTCGGTGCTGGCTGGCGCGGTGAACACGCGGTTCGTGGCGGCTCTGAACACGGCGGGCGTCCCGGCCGTCGGATTGACCGGCGCGGACGCTTCGTGCGGCTTGTCGGCGGCGGCGGCGCCCCACCAGACCGTGGACGGCCGCGTCGTGGATCTCGGCTGCGTCGGCGTGCCGGACGAAGGGGCCGATATGCACGTCCTGCATACGCTGACCGCCGAACGCTTCGTGCCGGTCATCGCCTGCATCGGCCTGGGACGGGACGGGCGGCTGTTCAACGTGAACGCCGACACGTTCGCGGGACATCTGGCGGCGCGGCTCGGCGCGCGCCGCCTGGTCATCGCCGGGACGACCCCCGGCGTGCTGGACGCCGGCGGCGCGACGCTGCCGGTGCTCGGCGCCGACGCAGTCGCGCAGCTCGTGAACGACGGCACGGCGACCGCCGGGATGATCGCCAAGCTGCGCGCATGCGCGCACGCGATGGCCGGCGGCGTGGACGACGTGGTGATCGTGGACGGCCGGGATCGAACGGCGCTCGAAGACGCGGCGGCGGGCGCGGCGCCGGGGTCGGCGACGCGGTTGGTGGCGGCGACACACGTAACGTAGAGGCGGACCCGCGTGTCCGTCCGGGCCGACACTGGGTCGACACCTGGGTCGACCCCACGAGAGATGGTGGCTTGGTTATGACCGTAGTGATGGACGACGTTGTCGGGCGCGAGGCGCGCCATGTGCTGCAGACCTATCGGCGGATGCCGGTCACCTTCGTGCGTGGCCAGGGCGTGCGTCTGTACGACGCCGAGGGTCGCGAGTACTACGACCTGCTCTCGGGGATCGGCGTCGCGTCGCTCGGGCACGCCCATCGCGGGCTTGCGCTCGCCGTGTCGGAGCAGGCCGAGACGCTGATCCATACGTCGAACCTGTTCTTTCACCCGCTGCAGGGTCAGCTCGCGGAGCGCCTGGCGAATCTGTCCGGTTTGCCGCGCGCGTTCTTCTGCAACAGCGGCACGGAAGCCGTCGAAGCGTGCCTGAAGTTCGCCCGCCGCTATTGGTACACGAAGGGCGAGCCGCGGCAGGAGTTCGTCGCGCTCGACGAGTCGTTCCACGGGCGCACGTTCGGATCGCTGTCGGTCACCTCCGACGCGCACTACCGCACGCCGTTCGAGCCGCTGCTGCCCTCGGTGAAATTCATCAGGACGAACGACGTCGCCTCGCTGCAGGCCGCGGTATCGACGTCCACCGCCGCGATCATCGCGGAGCCGGTGCTGGGCGAAGGGGGCATCCGTCCGCTGACGCCGGCGTTCGCCGCGGCGATCACCGAGGTCTGCTCGAAGACCGGCGCGCTGTTCATCGCCGA
>JAYVYV010000258.1:0-9786 GCA_043783985.1 Acidobacteriota bacterium
CCGGCGCATCGCCGGTCGCGCCGACCGACAGCTGAAGGCCGGCGTGATCGGCCGCCATCAGCCGGGTGCGCATCGCGCCGGCGTCGAGGCTCCGGTCCACTCCGGCGTGCACCGCGCCGATGCGCAGCCAGGGCGATCCGAACGCGCGATGTATGCCGAGCTTGGCCTGATCG
Source organism: Acidobacteriota bacterium (assembly GCA_043783985.1). GTDB lineage: Bacteria > Acidobacteriota > Vicinamibacteria > Vicinamibacterales > CAVVIG01 > CAVQFC01. The sequence continues at coordinate 174 of JAYVYV010000258.1, forward strand.
TACCAGCCGCCCTCCGCGGGCACGGCGTAGACGCGGACGGTCAGCTCGCCCCGGTTCGCGAGATCGGCATAGACGGAGATGTCCTCGTAGGTCGCGCCGATGTCCTGCACGCTCGTGATGCCGAGCGACTCCGCGTGCTCGATCGCCCGCTTCACCGCGTGCATCCGCTGCTCGATCGTTCTCTCCGGGATGACGCGGATGACCGCGTCCATGGCTGCGCCTTGCAGCACGCCTGTCGGAAAGCCGCGGGCATCGCGCACGATCGCGCCGCCCGGCGGATCCGGCGTCTGCTCGGTGATGCCCGCGCGCCCGAGCGCCGCGGCGTTGGCGAGCGCCATGCGGCCGTCGACGCGCACGACGAAGACGGGCGAGGAATTGGTGATGTCGTCGATGAGCGCGCGCGCGGGCAGCGCGGCCGGCGTCCAGCGCCGTTCGTCCCAACGTCCGCCGAGGATCCATTCGCCCGGCTTCGCCTTCGCACGCTCGGTGATGCGCCGGGCGAACTCCGCCGGCGTGCCGGCGTCCTTCAGATCGACATCGTCGAGCTGCGTGCCGCCTTCGGCGAAGCGCACCCACGCATCGTTGAAGCCGGGGATCAGCCGCCGACCCTCGGCGTCCAACACCGTCGTTCCCGCTCCGCGCCAGTGCTCGATCTCGTCCGCGCCGCCGACGTCGACGATCCGGTCGCCGATGACCGCGACGGCCACCGCCGCGGGCTGCTCCGGGTTGCCGGTCCAGATATTGGCGTGCGTGATGACGAGATCGGCGGCGTGAGGCGGCGGGCGGGAGCACCCGACCGCGGCGCCCCAAGCCAGGACCATCACCGCGACGGCCCGGCGCGCTTCCGGAGTCGACATAAGCGACGAAAGTATAGCGTGCCGTCTTTGCGCGATCCGTTTGACAAGGCCGCTCGACGATGGCATCGTCGTCTTGGAGGTCAGGCCCATGCACACCGAAAGGAGTTGTATGGTGTCACCCACTCTTGGACTCCGGCTCCGCGACAAGCTGGGACCGGAAGCGAGTCAGGATTTGAGCCACGCGTTCAAGGAGGTACAGAACGACATGCTCACGACAGCCACCGACCGTTTCGACAGACGGCTGATCGAGGTCGAATCCCATATCCGCCAGGACATGATGCGGATGGAAACCGCCTTTCGCGTCGCGCTGGCCGAAGGGCTCTCGACGATCAGGACCGAGATGAGCGGGATGCAGGTCAGCGTCATCCGCTGGTCGTTCGCCTTCTGGGTCGGCCAGCTTGCGGCCACAGCGGCGCTGCTCGGGTTCATGCTGCGATCGACGGGGCGCTGAATCGTTGTAAGCTCGGAGGATGGCCGACGCGAACCCGTCCGATCCTGAACTGAAGCAGCTCCTGACCGACGCCACGATCGTCGCCATGGTCGGCGCCTCGGCGAACCCCGACAAGGCGTCTTACGGGATCATGCAGCAGCTGCAGCGGTCGGGCTATCGCGTCATTCCCGTCAACCCGCGCGAGACCGAAATTCTCGGCGAGCGGTCGTACCCGTCGCTCCTCGACGTCCCCGAGCGGATCGACATCGTCGACGTGTTCAGGCGCGCCGAGGACACGCCGGGGATCGCGGACGAGGCGGTCACGATCGGCGCCAGGGCGCTGTGGCTGCAGACGGGGATCGTGAGCGAGGACGCCGCGGCGCGCGCCAAGGCCGGCGGGCTCATGGTCGTCATGGACGCCTGCATCGGCGCCACGCATAGCCTGCTACAGGTTCCCCGCAAAATGTAGGGGCGGAGCGACGAGCCCGCGGACCGACAGGGGATCGGTCCTGCACGCGGCTCGCGACGCCGACTCGGGGACCCCCTACGAGAGTTGGGCGATCGCGCTCTCGAGCTGAGTGACCAGCTTGTCGAGCTGATCGACGACCGCGCAGACAGGCTCGGGCTTGCTGAGATCCACGCCGGCGCGCTCCAGCAGCGGCATCGGGTGATCGCTGCCGCCGGACTTCAACAGTGTCAGGTAGCGCTCGATCGCGGCGGCGCGATCGGCGTCCGATCCGGTCGTCAACTGCTTCATCAGCTGCGCGCTGGACGCAAAGCATGTGGCGTACTGGTAGACGTAGTACGGCGTGCTGTAGAAATGCGGAATCCGCGACCATGTAATCCGCGACAGCTCGTCGTAGTCCATGGCATCGCCGTAGTACGCCTTCACCAGGTTGAAGTACATCTCGCTCAGCCCGTCCGCCGTGACCGGACGTCCCTCTTCCACCAGCCGGTGCGCCTGCAGCTCGTAATCCGCAAACAGGACCTGCGTGTAGAAGGTTCCGACGATGCCGTCGATCGCGTGCTGGAGGAGGACGATGCGCTCGCGATCGTCGGTGGCGTGCGCGAGCATGTGCTCCAGGAACAGCGCCTCGCTGAGCGTGGACGGCACCTCGGCGATGAAAATCGTGTAGGCCGAATAGACGAACGGCTGATGCGCGTTGGACAGGATGGTGTGCATCGAGTGCCCCATCTCGTGCGCCAGCGTGAACACCGCGTCGAGTGTGTCGTTGTAGTTCAGCAGCATGTACGGGTGCACGCCGTACACCGGCGCCGAATACGCGCCGCTGCGCTTGCCCGGATTTTCGTAGACGTCGATCCAGCGGCTCGCGAGCGCGTCGCGCATGTGCTGCTGGTACTGCGTCCCGAGCGGCGCGACGGACGCCGGCAGCCATTCCTGCACGTGCTGGTACGGGTACTTGCGGTCGAAATCGACCAGCGGAATCGCCGCGTCGTAGTTGTGGTACGTGTCGAGGCCGAGGACGCGCTTGCGCAGGCGATGGTAGCGGCGCAGCGGCTCGGCGCCCGCCTTCGTCGTCTCGATGAGGTTTTCGACGACGGCCGGCGGGATGTTGTTGCCGTGCAGGGCGGCGTCGAGCGTCGTTTTGTAGCCGCGCGACTGCGAGTGGAACCAGTCGCGCTGCAGGACGCCGTTGTAGAGCGACGCGTACGTGTTCACGTTCGCCGCGTAGACCTGGTGATACGCCTCGAACGCGGCGGCGCGATCCGCCTGATTGCGGTTGGTCGCGAGAATCGCGCGGTACTGGCCGTAGGTCAGCGTGACCTCGGGGCCGGTCGACAATTTAATCGTCGGGTGATTGATGTCGGCGGTCGAGAGCGCTGCGTAGGCGTCGTTCGGAGCCGAGGAGAAGCGGCTCGCGAGCGAGAGCAGGTGCTCGCCTTTTTCGTCGAGGACGTGTTCCTGCTGGCGATACAGATCCTCGAGCGCGAACCGGTACATCGCCAGCGCCGGGAGATCCGCCAGCCATTGCTGCACGGTGGGCAGCGCAATGGTGAGGAGTTCGGGACTGAACCACGCGCTCGCCTGGGCGTGCTTCGCGAATAAGATCTGGACCTGCTGGCGTTTCGCGTTGATGGCGTTGTCGCGCTGGTCCTCATCGTACTTGAGGCCGACGAAGTACCAGACCCGATACGAGAGCTGGCCGATGTCGTCGGAGAGCTGCATCGCCGCGAGCAACCGCTCGGCCCCCTGCGTAAGCGTGCCCTGCATTGCGGCATAGGCACGGATCTTGAGGTCGAGCTCGTCGTAACCGCGTTGCCACTCGTCTGAGTCGGAAAAGATATCCGTCAGGTTCCACTTGTAACGGTCGTCGATGTCGGCGCGGTCCCGAAGCTCCGGCGCGGCGGAGGCTTCGGCGGTCGAGAGCAGGTCCATCCCCCGATCATAGCCCGCCGGCCGGCAGCCATTCGAGTGTTTCGGCGCGATCGTCATTTCTTCACGACCTGCGACGCGCGGTGCAGCACGCGGGTGATGTCGGCCGCGAGGGCCGACCCCGCCTTCGCGTCGTCCAGGCCGCGCACCAGCACGACCAGCACGAACGGCCGATCGGCGTAGACGATCGCCGCGTCATGCTGGATCCTCGTGATCTCGCCCGTCTTGTGCGCGACCGCGATCCCGGGCGGCAGCCCCGCCGGGATCCGGTCGTTGAACCTCTGGCGTTCGAGGATCGCGACCATCTCCTCGCTGGCGGCCTTGTCGACGGCCTTGCCCCGCGCGATCGCCTCCATCACCGTCAGCAGTGCCCTCGCCGTCGTCGAGTTGTTCAGTCCCTTCTCGAACGCCTTGGCGTCCTCGACGCCGCGCAGGACGTGCATATCGGAGGCGCCGATGGCGTCCGTCGTCTTCTGGATGTTCTTCGCGCCGAGGTGCTCGATGATGAGGTTCGTCGCGAAATTGCTGCTGACGGTGATCATCGCTTCCGCCAGATCCCGGTACGCCATTCGTCCGCCGATGCGCTTGTAGACTTCGGCATCGGAGTCGTCGCCCGTCTCCAGGGTGAACGGGCTGCCGTCGACAATGCTGTGGAACTGGTTGACGACGGGGATCCGATCGTCGAGCGAGAGGAGGCCGGCGTGCGCCTGGCGGAACAGCTCGATCAGCACAGGCACCTTCATCGTGCTCGCTGCGTGATACGCCTCGTCCGGCTGAATGAACAGCTCGGCGCCGCCGTCGAGCGTGCGGAACGCCACCGCCACGTCGGCGCCGCTGCTCTTGATCAGCGCCCGGATCTCGGCTTCGGCGCCGGCGCCCAAGGCTTGCACGGTCAAGACGGCGAGCAGGGCGCAACTCTGCAGCATGTGGAGATTCTAGCCGGTGAGCCCGTGGATCTGTGTCATCGTGTTCCCATGGAATGTGTCCGTGTGCCGTTCCGCGCCGCCCTGCTGCTCGCCGGCGCGCTGACGTCCGGCGCCTGCTTTCAGATGACGACGGTCCTGAAAGTGAACGGCGACGGCAGCGGCACGATCAACCACCGGATGGTCTACACGAAGGCCGCGCTGGCCCAGCTGAAGTCGTTCGCGGCGTTCGGCGGCGGCCGCGGCGGAAGCGCCGATCCGCTGTCGGAGCAGCAGGCGCGCGACATGACCGCCAGCATCGGCCCGGGCGTGAGCTATGTGTCGTCCGAGCTGATTACGACGCCGCTCGGGCAGGGGCGCGACGCGATCTACGCGTTCACCGACGTCCGCACGCTCCGGATCTCGACCCAGCCGGCCGCGCCCGGCGGGCTGACGGTGAAGACGCAGGGCTTCAGCACGGAGTCGGAGTCGATCACGTTCACGCTGACGCACGAAGCGAGCGGCAACGCGATCCTGCACATTCACGTGCCGGAGCCGAACTACCTGGATTTCTTCGGCTCGCCGCAGGCCGCCGGCCAGATCGGCATGATCAAGACGATGCTCGCGGGGGCGCGCGTGCTGCTGGCGGCGGAGCCGGCCGGCGCCCTCGTCCGCACCAGCAGCCCGTTCGTCGAGGGGCAGCGCGTCACCCTGCTGGACATCGATCTCGACACGGTGCTCGCCGACGAGACGTTGCTGCCCAGGGTTCAGGCAGCCGCCGCGACGCCGAAAGAGGCCAAGGCCATTCTCATGAGCGCCAAGGGGCTGAAGATCAATCTCGATCCGGAGATTACGATCGAGTTCACGTCAGCCAGATAATCTCGACGTCGACGCCCGGCACGTCGCCGGCGGTGATGGTCAGCCGCGCGACGCTGGGTTTGACGTCGAACCGCCGCGGGCCGGCCGCTCCCGGATTGCACGCGATGCGCCCGCCGTCACGCACGACGACGGCCTTGTGCGTGTGGCCGAAGATCACGACCTCGCCTCGATAGCGCGCGAGCATCAGCGCCGCGTCCGGCCGCCCCATCTCGTGGCCGTGGCTCACGTGGATCGTGACGCCCCGCAGCGTCACCGAACGTTCGCGCGCCAGCGACGGATCGCGGGCGTCGTCGACGTTGCCGAACACGGCCTCCACCGGCGCGATCGCGGACAGCGCGGCGAGCACGGCCGGCCCTCCGACGTCGCCGGCGTGGAGAATCAGCGACACGCCGTCGAAGGCCGTCGCCACGTCCGGGCGCAGCAGGCCGTGCGTGTCCGAGATCACGCCCACCACGTATACTGCCGTGCTCATGTCCGAACGGCTCTTCACGCCGCGCTTCTTCATCCTGTGCGGCTTCACGTTCACGGTGTTCCTCTCGGCGTTTCAGCTGCTGCCCACGGCGCCGTTCCGCATCCAGCAACTGGGCGGCTCGACGTTCGCGTCGGGCCTCTTCCTCGGGTTCCTCACATACGCGTCGGCGGCGTCGGCGCCGATCACGGGAGCCATCGCCGATCGCATCGGCCGGCGGCGCGTGCTGATCATCGCCAGCAGCGTGATCCTGCTCTGCGCGATCGGCTACGGCGTCACGACCAGCTATCCCGTGATGCTGGGGCTCGTCCTCGTCCACGGCGTGTTCTGGTCGGGCCTGCTGTCGGCGTCGGCCGCGTACCTCACGCACCTGCTGCCGGAGCGCCGCCGCGCGGAAGGCATCAGCTACTGGGGCCTCTCCAGCGTCGCGGCGATCGCCGTCGCGCCGCCCGTCGCCTTCTGGATCATGCAGCACGGCGGCTGGCGCTGGATCTGCATTTCGTGCGGCACGCTCAACCTGCTGATGGGCGTGATGGCCTACGCGCTTCCGGACGATCGGGTCGAGACCCAGCTGGACCTGCCGCTGCGGCAGGGTCGGCCGGCGCTCGTGGAATGGCGCGTGCTCGCGCTCTCGGTCACGCTGTTCCTCTACTCGTTCGGCTACGGCGCGATCACCAGCTTCAGCGCGATGTACGCCGACGCGCTCGGCATCTCGCCCAAGAGCGCGTACCTGACGCTGCTGGCGATCGTGATCCTGCTGACGCGGCCGCTGTCGGGTCCGCTGGCCGATCGCATCGGCTACCGGCGCGTGTTCATGCCCTGCCTGGCGCTGATCGCCGCGGGCCTCGCGCTGCTGGCGGCCGCCTCGGGCCTCGGGTGGCTCATCGCCTCGGCGATCGTCTTCGGCGTCGGCTTCGGCACGGCGTATCCCGTCTTCGTCGCCTACGTCATGCACGACGTGAGAGCCGCCCGACGCGGCGCCGCGTTCGGAGCGATCCTCGCAGCTTTCGACACCGGCATCGGCACGGGATCGACGGCCGTGGGCTGGCTGATCGAGCGCTACGGTTTCGCGTCAGCCTTCGGTGTGGCCGCCGCCCTCTCCGCGATGGCCCTTCCCTACTTCGTCGTCGTCGATGGGCGATTGAGGTCAGAGAAGGGACAGAGGAAACGGGATCACGCGGACTCCGTGTTCTCAGCCGGCTGGTGACGCCGGTAGCGGCGTAGCGCCGGCGTCACCGCGGCGACCCAGCCGGTGGCGATCAGGCACCCGAGGCCGCCGCTGATCACGGAAAACGGCGCGCCGAGCCAGTTCGCCACCGCGCCCGCTTCCAGCTCACCGAGCTGCGGGCCGCCCATGAAGAACACCATGTTCACGCCCATCATGCGGCCCCGGAGGCGGTTGGGCGTCTCGAGCTGACGCACGATGTTGCGGATCACCATGCTGACCGTGTCGGTGGCGCCGGTCAGCATGAGGCAGACGAAGGTGAGCCAGAACGACCGCGACAACCCGAACACGACCGTCGCCAGCCCGTACCCGGCGACCGCCCAGAGCAGCGTCGGGCCGCGCCGCTCGATGCGATCCGCGAGCGACACCAGCGCCGCGCTCGTCGCCATCGCGCCGACCGCCGGCGCCGCGTAGAGCCAGCCGTAGCCTTTCGCGCCGACCTGCAGCACGTCCTGCGCGAAGATCGGCAGCAGCGCGGTGGCCGACGAGAAGAACGTCGCGAAGAAATCGAGCAGCATCGTCGATCGGATCAGCGGCGAGCGGAAGACGAAGCGCAGCCCTTCCATCGCCGCGTGGAGCGACACCTCGTCCCGCGATCCGGTCTCCGATGTCGGGTGCGCCGGCACGTCGCGCATCATCAACAGGGCGACGATCACGAAGCCGAACGAGACGGCGTTGGCGACGTACACCCATCCGACCCCGGTCGACGCGATCAGCACGCCGCCGAGCGAGGGACCGACGACCGACGCCGTCTGGAACATGATCGTGTTCAGGCTGATCGCGTTGGGCAGATGCTCGCGCGGAACGAGCGTCGGGACCAGCGCGCCGCGGGCCGGCAGGTCGAACGCGCCGACGGCCGATCCGATCGCCGCGAGCAGGTAGAGCGGCCAGACCTGCGACAGGCCGCGGAACGTCAGCATCGCCAGCACGGCCGCGACCAGCGTCGCCGCGATCTGCGTGAACAGCATCAGCTTCCGGCGGTCCCACGCGTCGGCGACGACGCCGCTGATCATCGAGAAGACCATGATGGGCACCACGCGCACGAGGCCCACGAGGCCCAGGGCGAGACCTTTCCGATCGGGCGGCACGAGCAGCGAGACGTGCCACAACAGGGCGGCATTCTGCATCATCGAGCCGGAAAAGGAGATGAACAGCCCGATCCAGAGCAACCGGTAATTGCGGTGCTGCAGCGCGACGAAAGAGCGGCGCGAGAACAAGGTCAGGAGTGCCCGAGAATCGCGTGCGGCTGGTAGGGCGCTTCCAGCTGCGCGATCTCGTCGGCGTCGAGCTGGATGGCCAGCGCGGCGACCGCCTCGTCCAGCTGCGGAAGCTTCGAGGCGCCGATGATCGGGGCGGTCACCCCTGGCTTCGCAAGGAGCCAGGCGAGGGCGATCTGGGTCGGCTTGACTCCCCGTTTCGTCGCGACCTCGACGACGCGATCCGCGATCGTGAAGTCGCTGTCGGCGTAGTACAGCGTGTGCGCGAAGTCGTCGGTCTTGGCGCGGACGGTCTCGCCGCGATCCTCGCGCCGCCGGTTGCCGGCGAGAAACCCGCGGGCCAGCGGGCTCCACGGGATGACGCCGATCCCCTCCTCTCGACACAGCGGCAGCATCTCGCGCTCTTCCTCGCGGTAGACCAGGTTGTAATGGTTCTGCATCGACACGAACCGCGTCCAGCCGTGCGCATCGGACGCGGCCAGCATCTTCATGAACTGCCACGCGAACATGCTCGACGCGCCGATATAGCGCGCCTTCCCCGACTTGACGATGTCGTGCAGCGCTTCGAGCGTTTCCTCGATCGGCGTCTCGTGGTCGAAGCGGTGGATCTGGTAGAGATCGACGTAGTCGGTGCCGAGGCGCGTGAGGGACCCGTCGATCGCCTCCAGCAGGTGCTTCCGCGACAGGCCACCCGTGTTCGGGCCTTCGGTGAGCCGATAAAAGGCCTTGGTCGCGATGACGAGGCGGTCGCGCGGCTGGTCCTTCAGCGCGCGGCCGAGTACCTGCTCGCTCACCCCGCGCGAATACATATCCGCGGTGTCGAAAAAATTGATGCCGTGCTCGAGCGCGCGCGCGATGAACGGACGGCTCGCGGCTTCGTCCAGCACCCACGGCCGCCAGTCAGGCGTGCCGTACGTCATTGCGCCGAGACAGAGGCGCGAGACCTTCAGGCCGGTGTGGCCGAGTCGGGTGTAATCCATAGGAGGAATTCAGATCACTTGACTGCCAGCAGCTCGACGTCGAACAGCAGTGTCGCGTTCGGCGGGATTGCCCCGCCGGCGCCGCGCGCGCCGTAGCCGAGCTCCGAGGGGATGATCAGCGTGCGCGTGCCGCCCACCTTCATGCCCGCGACCCCCTGGTCCCAGCCGGCGATCACCTGGCGGGCGCCGAGCTTGAACTCGAACGGGTCGCCGTGATCCTTCGAGCTGTCGAACTTCTTGCCCTTGTGGTCGGCGGTCT
>JAYVYV010000259.1:0-9706 GCA_043783985.1 Acidobacteriota bacterium
GAGCATCGCGCCGAGCGCCGCCGTCACCGCGAGGCCGAGCGACGTCCGCGCGCCGAACAGCAGGCGCGTGAACACGTCGCGGCCGTAGCTGTCGGCGCCCAGCAGCAGCAGCGGCGCGGCCTCTTCGTTGGACGACCGCACCAGGTGGCCGCCCGAGAGCCAGGCGAGCGGCACGCGCGCCGATCGGTCCTCCTGATACCGCTGTTCGAGCCGGCTCACCAGCCGCCATCGATAGATGAACGGCGCGTGCCACGCGCCGTCGTCGCCGGCGATGCGGGGGACGGTCGGCGGCGCGTTGAGAAGGGCGGCGAAATGCGCGTCCATGGCGTGGGGCGCGGCGACCGGGGCGGCCGCCGCCGCGAGCAGCGCCATCGCGACGAGCGCCGCGCCGAGGCCACGCGTCACGATCGTTCCGACCGCGTCTCGCTCGCGCGCGGATCGACGGCGGCGAGCGCGAGATCGGACACCAGCGTGCCGCAAGCCAGGAACAGCGCGCCGGCGCCGGCGCAGCCGGCCACCAGGTACACGTCGCGCGTGCGCAGCGCCTGCAGCATGAGACTGCCCAGGCCGGGCCACGCCGTGATCACCTCCACCGCGAACGACCCGCTCAGCAGCGTGCCGATCATCAGCCCGTACACGGCGGCGACCGGCCGGAGCGCCGCCTTCAGCGCGCCGCGCCACACGACGCGCGATCGCGGGACGCCGCGCGCGAGCGTGGCGAGCACGAACGGCTCGCCGACCACCTCGCTCATGGCCTGCGCCTGCAGCCGCTCGAGCGTCGCGGCGAGCGGCAGCCCGATCGCCGCGGCCGGCACGACGAGATGCCTCAGCAGATCGGCCAGCGCGCCCCCCTCCGGCACCGTCGCCGATCGCATCCCGGAAATGGGGAGCCAGCCGGTGCGCGCGGCGAAAAACACGAGGAACAACGACGTGAGCAGCGGCGGCATCGACAGCAGGACGACCGATGCGGCGCGAATCGCGCCGGACAGCGCGCCGCCGCGGCGGCTGCCGGTGACCACGCCGAGCGGGAGGCCGACAAGAGTGGCGACGGCCAGCGCGGTGACCGCGAGGACGGCGGTGTTGGCCGCACGTTCGGGAATCAGATCGCGGACCGGGCGGCCGTACTGCATCGAGTAGCCGAAGTCGAGCCTGACAGCCGCGGCCAGCCAGTCGCGATACTGCCCGCCGATCGACTTGTCGAGCCCGTACTGCGCGCGTTGCTTCTCGATCGTCTCGCGGCTCGCCCGAGTCCCGAGCGACTCGGTGACGAAGTCCCCCGGCGCCAGCCGTGCGAGCACCAGCGACGCCGACGACACCGCGAGCACCAGGAAGAGCGCGAACCCCAGGCGCCGCGCGAGGTAGCGGGTCAATGGATGACCGCCACCGACTCGGGCCGCCACAGGAGCTGCGGGCGATACTCGGCGGGCGTCAGGTTGGTCACGCGGACGGCGTGCGCCACGTAGATGCGCGGCGCGACGAAATAGAGGATCGGCTCGTGCTCGGAGAAGATTTTCTGCACGTCGTTGTACAGCGCCTTGCGTTCGGCCATGTCGGACGAGGCGATCTGGCGCGTCATCAGCTCGTCGATCCGCCGCTCCCACGGGGTGGCCGGCACGGGCTCTTCCAGGTTCCACATGTGCGCGCTGCCCGCGCTGAACCAGAAGTCGGGGTTGGTGCCGGGATCGAGATCGGTCTTGTCCGCGTTGAAGTAGATGGCTTCGTAGCGCGCGTGGAGAAACTGATCGATCACCGCCCCGCCGTCCAGCGCCACGACGTCCACCGTGAGACCGATTTTCTTCAGCTCGTCGCGGACCACGGCGGCGCCGCGCTCGAGGCTCGGCCGCCCCTTCTGCGTGAGGAGCGTGAACCGCGCCGGCCGGTTCTGCGCGTCCTCGAGCAGGCCGTCGCCGTTGCGATCGGTCAGGCCGATCGACGCTAGGAGGTGCCTGGCGGCGGCCGGATCGTGCGGCGTCTGCGGCAGCCCCGGCCAGTACCAGATCTTGTTGGCCGGCGTTTCAGGACCGTACACCGGCACGCCGGCGCCGAAGAAGACCGTGTCGGCGAACAGCGTGCGATCGACCGCCATCGAGATGGCGCGGCGCAGCTCGTCGCGCTGCAGCCAGGCAGCGCGCGCGTCTTGGCCCAGCGCGCCCGGTCTGAGGTTGAACCACAGGCCGTCCGCGTTGCGCGACACGCCGAGGTCGAGCAGCTTCACCCGCCCCTGGTCGGCGGCGCGCTTCAGCGGCGCGTAGGCCTCGGGCGCGATCTCGCTCGTCATCATGTCGAGCTGCCCCGACTCGAGCCTCAGCAGCTCGGCGCTCTGATCCGGGATGATCTCGAGCACCAGCCGATCCAGATACGGCAGCGTCGTGCCGTCCGGCGCCTTGCCGAAATAGCGCGGGTTGCGCGCGAACACGAGGCGCTGCCCGGGCACGTACTCGCGCACGACGAACGGGCCGAGCCCCACGATCTCGGACGGCGGCGTGTCGAGGCCCCAGGCTTTCGTGAAGGTTCCCGCCTTGAGCGCGCCGGAGAGCTTGTGGCGCGGGAGGATCGGGAGGCTGTCGAGGATACGGATCCCCGGCGCGAACGGCGCCGGGAACGTGATGACGACCGTAAACGGATCGGGGGCCGCGACCCGGAGCTTCTTCCCGCCGGCTTGCATCGAATCGGCCAGGGCGCTGCGGTCTTTCTCGTCGGACGCCGTCTCGAACGCAAACAGCACATCGTCCGAGCTGAACGGGTGGCCGTCGGAGAAGAGGACGCCGCGCTTGAGCGACATGGTGACGCGGCGGCCATCGCCGTCGGTCGTCCAGCTCTCGGCGAGTTGCGGCTCGACGGCCTGTGTCGCCTGGTTCACGCGGATGAGCTTCGCCTGCGTGAGGTTCGAGACGAGGCTCGTGGTGGTGTCGTGCGCCGCGTGACGGTTGAAGCTGCGCGGCTCCGAACGCACGGACGCGATCAGCTCGCCACCGCGCGGAACCTCGCGAACGCCGACCGCCTTGGTCGCGTGGTCTGACGGGGTGTTCGAGCGGCAGCCGGCGACGGCCGTGATGCCGAGCATCGCGAGCGCGACGGAGAGCGCCAGTCTGCGTATCTGTCTGGTCAAAAACTGGCCTACCGGACAAAAAATTGACCGCTCGAAATTGCGTGCAGTAAAGCCGCCCAGCTTCGCTTTTGCGTGCAAATTCCAGAAGCTCGCGCGCTTCTCTCCCGCGTTGGCTAGGTTCTTGGCCGGCGCCCCTGGGAAGAAATCCGCCTCATCCATTCGTGGTTTGCTAAACAAACTATTGATTATAAAAGACTTATACGCATCAGCTACCCACCGTCATCTTTCTGGCACCCTGCGTGCGCTTATGGGAGCATCCGGAGGATAGCGATGACGATGGCAGAGAGTGTTTGCGAAGCCGGCTTCGAACCTCGTATCGGTCGCAGCGTTTCGCTGGACCATGCCGCCGAGCTCCTCGGCGTCTCCCGACGGACCATTTACAACCGGATTCGCGAAGGTCGTCTCCAGACCATCCGGACGCTCGGCGGATCGCAGCGCGTGCTCGTTGGCTCGGTGCAGGACGATCGAATTCACGCTGCGGACATGTTGTCGCGCGGCCAGGCCCTCTAGAAAACCCGTTCCCGGTGGAGCGACTCATGGTACCCCTCGTCGTCGGCCGTTCGCAGCGTCGCGTTCCCTTGGCGGGAGCCGCTGCGGCGTTTTTATGTCTCTCGCTGGTCTTCGCGGCGTCGCCGGCCGCGGCCGGCGCGCACAGCGCGCGCCTCAGCGCCGATTTGGCCGATCACCTGTCGGCGGGATCGCAGACCATCCGCGTCATCGTCCACGGGGCGCGGGCCGAGGTGGACGCGCTCGCGGCGCGATACAACCTGACGATCGCACGGTATCTGCAGAGCGGGGCGGTGTTTCAGGTGAACGCCGGCCAGCTGGCCGCCATGCGGCAAGACGACTCGCAGGATCACCTGTCGGGTGACATCCGGATCCAGTCGTCGGTTGGCGCGACAGACGTGGAAAGCGTCGGCGCCGATCAGGTCTGGGGCGGATCGAACGTGGTGATGCCGCAGTCGGGCAGCGGCATCGCGGTCGCGGTGATCGACTCCGGCATGAACACGGCGCACAACGCGCTCAAGGGGCGGGTGCTCGTGACGCGCGACTTCACGGGCGGCGACGGTCTCGATCATTACGGGCACGGGACGCACGTGGGGGCGATCATCGCGGGCCAGGCGGGGCCGACGGCGGAGACGCGCGACTACCGCGGCATCGCGCCGGGCGCGTACCTCCTGAACCTGCGGGTGCTGGGCGACGACGGGTCGGGGTCGGTGAGCGATGTCATCGAGGCGATCGACTGGACGATCGAGCATCGGCGCGAATACAACGTGCGGATCATCAACCTGTCGCTGGGCGCGCCAGTGCTGCAGCCGTACCGGGACGATCCGTTGTGCGAGGCGGTCGAGCGCGCGGTGCGCGCGGGACTGGTCGTGGTGGCGGCGGCGGGGAATTACGGGAAGACGGTGGACGGGAAGTCGGTGTACGGGGCGATTACGTCGCCGGCCAACAGCCCGTATGCGATTGCGGTGGGGGCGATCGACACGCACGACACGGCGCAGCGATCGGACGACACGCTGGCGACGTACAGCTCGAAGGGTCCGACGCGGTACGACCTGATCATGAAGCCGGACCTGGCGGCGCCGGGGAGCCACATCCGGTCGGCGGAGTCGGCGGATTCGTACTTGTCGACGCACTATGCGTTCCGGCACGTGTCGGGATCGGGCGCCGATGCGGTGATGCAGTTGTCGGGGACGAGCATGGCGGCTGGTTTCGTGAGCGGGGCGGCGGCGCTGGTGCTGGAGGCGCGTAGGACGCTGCGTCCGGCGGAGACGAAGGCGGCGCTGCAGCTGACGAGCACGTTCCTGCCGGAGGCGGGGCTGGTGGGGGCGGGGGCGGGGACGATCAACGCGCTTGCGGCGGTGGCGCTGGCGGAAACGAGCGAGGTGCCGGGTTCGACGACGATCGCGGGCGAGGAGACGGTGGCAAGCCGGCTGTTCTCAGCCCCGATGTCGGCGCGGGCCGTGGCCTCACTGGTCCAGGCGACCGCGAAAGGTCAGGTAAAGCAGGCCGGCGGCGGCGTTGAGAACGGCGACTCCGTCATGTGGGGCGTTGGGGCGAACAGCATCGTCTGGGGCGTTGGAGCGAACAGCATCGTCTGGGGCGTTGGGGCGAACAGCATCGCCTGGGGCCTGGCCGACTAGGGAACCGGAACATTTTTAGGCGGCAGACCTAGATTCAATGTTTAGGAGGGAATGATGCGAACCATAATTGTTTGGGACTAGTCGAACCGATACATTGGGACGCCGATGGTGTCCGAAGCTAGCTTCACACGGTTCGGGAAGGCATATCTGTGGTCGGTGATAGTTGCCGGCTTTACAGTGATTGGCCTGTCGATCCATGGGCTCTACGTCGAGCCAATTGGGAACCAATGGTTCATTTTGGCAGCGTTAACGCTGATTAGCGGTTCCGCCACCGTTACCCTCCCTTCGTCCTACGCCTCAATCTCGCTTTCCGAAACGTTCGTCTTTACAGCGGTCCTTCTCTACGGTCCCGCAGCAGGAACGATCATCGTAGCCCTAGACGGCTTAGTCATCTCGTTTTGGATTTCAAAACGCCGTAACGAAAGAAAGCCGCATCGTGCTTTCTTCAACATGTCAGCGCCAGCAGTGTCCGCATGGTGCGGTGCACAGCTGTTTTTCTATGTCGCTAAAATTGCGCCGCTGATCAAGGAACCGTCGCCGACGTCGGCAATTCTGCCGGGGTTGATCGTTTTTGCCCTCGTTTATTTTAGTCTGAACAGCTGGCTGATCACGTTTGTCATTTCCCTTGAACGCAGACTAAATCCCCTGAAAGTCTGGACCGGAAGTTTTTTGTGGATGTCGCTTAATTATTTCGCTGGTGCTTCCATCGCATTCCTGTTTGTTGGTTACAACCGCAGAATCGATCTCGGATATATCGGAGTAATCGTTCCGTTGTTCTTGGTCTTATACTTCACGTTCAAGACCACCATCAGCCGCGTCGAAGATGCGGATAGACACGTTGAGGAGTTGAATCGGCTCTACTTATCCACCATCGAAACGCTCGCGATGGCGATAGACGCTAAGGATCAGGTAACCCACGGGCATATCCGTCGGGTGCAGGCCCATGCGACGAGCCTGGCGAAGGAAGTCGGCGTGCGCGACGAGAATCTTCTGAAGGCCATAGAGGCCGCAGCGTTACTCCACGACATGGGAAAACTGGCCGTTCCTGAGTACATTTTAAACAAGCCAGGGAGGCTCACGGACACGGAATTCGAAAAAATGAAGCTGCACGCAAGCGTCGGCGCAGACATTCTTTCAGCAATCGAATTCCCATACCCCGTTGTCCCGATCGTTCGACACCATCATGAAAACTGGGACGGCACTGGATACCCAGCAGGCATCAAAGGCACGGCGATACCGATTGGCGCTCGCATCCTTGCGGTTGTGGACTGCTTCGACGCGCTGACATCTGACAGGCCCTATCGTCCAAAACTATCCGACAACGAAGCGCTTGCGATCGTGAAAGAGCGGCGCGGAACGATGTACGACCCGATAATCGTCGATACGTTTTTCAACGTTCATTCCGTGAGGCCTATGGAACTTCCGCGGCAGGGGCCGCCGAGCGAAGTCCTGAAAACCATCGCGCGCTCGAGGCAGGCCGTGCCGTCGGCAGAAACCTTCGCCAGCCCCGCAGAGATCACAGCTGGCGCCGACGAAATGTTGACGGTGTACGAGCTTGCTAGAGCTTTAGCGGGGCAAGTCGGGCTTGGAGACGCCGGCGACGTCATCGCGAAACATCTTCGCCGCCTGATTCCTTCGGCCCTGTGCGTTTTCTATGTTTACGACCATGTATCCGATGACCTGGAGGCGCGCCACGTCGTTGGAGAAGGAGGCGCGGCCGTCCGAGGACTGAGAATTGGACTGGGACAAAGGTTGAGCGGATGGGTGGCCGCCAATCGACAGACGATCGTAAACTCTGACGCTGCACTGGACCTGGGCGAGACGGCGCAATCGCTCGGGCCTCGGCTCCGAACGTGCCTCAGCACGACGTTGCTTTTCCATGATGACCTCGTAGGAGTACTGTCGCTTTACTCGACGGAGGTGAATGGTTTCAACGATGATCACAAGCGTGTTATCGAAGTCGTGGCTCGTCAAATCGCGCGCATCTTCAAGAGCGCCACTGAATTCGACAGCACCTTGAGACGGGACGCTTTGACCGGGCTTCCCGACCTGAAACAACTTGAACAGTTCGTCGATGCGACTGCCGTAAGACATCTCGCACACGCGTCAGCGTTCACTCTGCTCTTCATAGATGTGGTCGCCCTGACGCAGATAAACAGTAAGCATGGTCGCGCTGTCGGAGACGATGTGCTGGTGCACATCGTGCGGCAAGCGACATCTGCTCTTCGGCTGGCTGATATCCTCTTCCGCTACGGCAGCGACGAGTTCGTCGCGTTGTTGAACGACACTACGGTTGAATCCGCGAGACTCGTAGGAGAACGAATTCGAGACACCATCCGCGCTAATCCCGCGGCAGTAGGGGGGCTGTTGCTCCAGGTCGAAGTGTCGATTACTACCGTGTCATCGCCGAAAGACGGGGAGACGCTTCCAGCCCTGGTCGACGCCGCCCGGGCCACAAAAGACAACGCGTCTCATGGACGTTCGTCGACCCACTGAAATCGCCGTCGAAACCATTTATCGCTCACCGAACCTCGTCCCGTGGTCCTTAATCCTCATCCTTTGCACAAGAACCGCAAGCGTCCGAACTGATCACGTTGATCGGCCGCTTTTTCTGCAACAATGCGTCTGCAGGATTCAGTCGGGAACGCGTTCATTCCTGAGGTTTCAATGGAGGCTCTCGAAAACGCCTATCGGTTAAAGCGAGCTGGGCGGATTGCCGAGGCCCTTTTCGCTCTCGACAAAGCGCCTCTCCCCCCAAATGCGCGGGTTGCTGCTGAAGTCTTAAGAGCGGAATTATTGGAAGGAACCGGTCAGAACGCCGGCGCAACGGGGCACGCCACTTCCCTACTTCGATCACGAAAACTACGGCCGGCGGATCAAAGCGCATGCGAGTATGTCCTCGGCGCGATTCTGATCGAGGGCGGTGACGTCGTCGCAGGGGTGTCACATCTTCAGCGCGCTGCATCCCAGGCTCGGGAGGCCAAAGCGTTCGAGCGAGTCTTCGCGGCGCAGCTGAAGCTGATGGTGGTAGTCGCAGAGCGTTCGGGACCTGGTGCATCGGTCGCGCTTCTCGCCGAAGCTCGTCAAATGGCGACACGGTTAGGCGATCCCCAAGTCACGGCCAAGCTACATTTATTCGTAGCAGAAATGGAGGCGAAGCGGGGGTTGTTCGAAAACGCGCGTCGTCATTCCCGAATCGGTAAACGTCTTCTCTCGGGTTCGCCAAACGCGCACCTCGAGGCCTTCTGCAACAACCTTGAGATGGCCCTGAGCATCCTACTTGGCCGATTCGGCGATGCGCAGACGTTCGGGACTCGAGCAAGCGAATTAGCACAGCAATCTGGCGTCGCGAAGATCCAACGAGCCGTCTTAGGGAACATGGGCGGCTTGTTTTTCGAGCTGGGCGCTTTCGAGCTCGGGATCGAGCAGTTCGAAAAGGCCTTGGTGGGCATCCCATCCAGTGGAGCCCATGCCATGGCCATACTGGAGGGTCTGGCTCGTATTCATTTGGTTGAAGGTCGGTTCGATTTGTGCCGTGCCTCGCTCCATCGAATCGAATCGTCCATACATGACGAACAGGATCGACACTCTTACTCATATCGGTACTCCGCTCTCACAGAAATCCACCTCCTTGCACGAGAAGGTCACCTCGAAGAAGCACTATCCAGAACGGGCGCGTTACTCGAACTTGCCGACCGCCTTGGTGATGCCCGACTGCACTTGAAAGTACAGCTCGAAAAAGCCGATCTGCTTCAACGACTGGGACGTTTTTCGTTATCGATGGACTTGGTTTCGGAGATCATGCCTGGCCTGACTGGAGGGTCACCCGAACTGTATGGGCATGCTGAACAGATCGTGGCCTGCGCCTTGGCATCAACGGGCGATCCAGGCGGCCAGGCGCACTACGAACGGGCCCTTCGGATCTATCAGACGATCGGAAGCGTTCCAAGGCAACGGGAGCTCGCGCTTTTCTGGGATCAAGCACAAAACGCACACGCGATCGAGGGAACGTCATTGCGTTCAGGCGCAAAACTCGCGGTGGCCAGCCAGGATGTGCGGGGCGCCCGCCAGGTCCTGCACGGAATCGCCGCAGCGTTCACGCACGCAACGCTTCCAGACCTGGTTGCCACCGAGCTTCTCCAGGTGTTGGCCGTGGCGGATTGCGCTTACACAGCCCGCGCCACGGTCCAGGGTCCCGACAGCGCCGAAGCAACGGTTGGCGACGCTAACGTGGACGCACGTCATACTGACGTGGACGAACGACGGCTCCCAGTCGGATTCCGTGGCGATCGGGAAATTCAGCTTCTCATTCGACCGAAGACGGATGTTGAGTCGATCGCCAGCATCAACGTGCTCACCCTTCTGCTCGCTTCCCTCCACGAAGTGCAGCGCGGCCGCGCGGAACGCGAAGAACGCGCAACCCTCTGGCCCGTAGAAGAATTGCCCGACA
>JAYVYV010000260.1:0-3661 GCA_043783985.1 Acidobacteriota bacterium
TCGGCTGCGCAAGGTGAAAGGGCGGCTGCGCCAGGCCGGCGATATCACCGGCGCGATGCTCGACGCCGGATACGGATCGAGCAGCCGTTTTTACGAGCGCGCCGTGCCCAAGCTGGGAATGGCGCCGTCGGTCT
Source organism: Acidobacteriota bacterium (assembly GCA_043783985.1). Taxonomy (GTDB): domain Bacteria; phylum Acidobacteriota; class Vicinamibacteria; order Vicinamibacterales; family CAVVIG01; genus CAVQFC01. Next base: position 135 of record JAYVYV010000260.1, read on the forward strand.
ACCGCCGCGGCGGCGCCGGCATGACCATCGGCTACACAATCGTCGATTCGGCGCACGCGTCGCTGGGGCGCCTGCTGGTGGCGGCGACGTCGCGTGGCGTGTGCGCGGTCGCCATGGGATCCTCGGACGCCGAGCTCGCGCGGGCGCTGTCGCACGAGTATCCGGCCGCCGCGATCACCGCGGGCGCCGGCGCGCTGGCGCAGTGGACCACCGCGATCCTCGCGCACTTGTCCGGCCGCGGACCGCGGCTGGATCTGCCGCTCGACGTGCAGGCGACCGCCTTTCAATGGCAGGTGTGGCGGGCGCTGGCGTCCATTCCCTGCGGGGACACGCGCACCTACGCCGAGGTCGCGTCGTCCATCGGCAAGCCGCGGGCGGCACGCGCCGTCGCGCGCGCGTGCGCGGCCAACCCGGTGGCGCTGGTAATCCCCTGTCATCGCGTCGTGCCCGCGGCGGGCGGGCAGGGCGGTTACCGCTGGGGCGTCAACCGCAAGAGGGCGCTGCTGAACTCAGAACGTGCAACGAAGAACGCGCTGCTGGACTCAGAGCGTGCAAAGAAGAAGGCCCTGCTGCACTCAGGGCACGCAAAGAAGAAGGCGCTGCCGGCCTCAGAGCGTCCCAATCTGAAATCTGAACTCTGAAATCTGAAATTCGCGGGTCGGGTAGAATGCCGCCTGCATGTTCCCGCGGCTTTCGATCATCGTGCTTCTCTCCGTGTCCGTCCTGCAGGCCCAGGCTCCGCGGGCGCGCAGGATTTTCATTTCCGTCGACATGGAAGGGATCACCGGCGTCGTGCAGCCGGCGCAGCTCGGGCCCGACGGGTTCGAGTACCAGCGCGCGCGCGAGTGGATGACGGCCGAGGTGAACGCCGCAATCGCCGGCATCCGCGACGCGGGACCGGCCGAAATCGTGGTGTGCGACTCGCACGGGAACGGCCAGAGCGTCCTCATCGACAAGCTGCCCGACGATGTCCGGATCGTGCGCGGGTTTCCGCGGCCGATGGAGATGATGCAGGGAATCGACGACTCGTTTGCCGCCGCGGTGTTCATCGGCTACCACGCGAGCGAGTGGACGGCGAACGCCGTCCGCGGCCACACGATTTCCAGCGCGCGTCTGCTCGGCGTGAAGCTGAACGGGGCGGAAGTGTCCGAAGGCATGTACAACGCGGCGCTGGCCGGACAGTTCGGCGTGCCGGTCGCGTTCGTGTCCGGCGATCGCCTCGCCGTCACCCAGCTGCAGCAGGTGGCGCCGGCGGCGGAAGGCGCAATCGTCAAGGAGCCGTACGGATATCACTCGGCGCTGACGGTGACCCCCGCGCGCGGCCAGGCGATGATCCGCGAGGGCCTGACACGCGCGATGGCCAGGCTCGGGTCGCTGCGCCCGTACCGTCTCGCCACGCCGATCGCGCTCGAAGTCGGCTTCAAGCTGACGCTCGACGCCGAACGCGCCGCCTTCGTGCCGGGCCTGACACGCTCGGACGCGCACAGCGTGAAAGGCACGTTCCGCGAGATGACCGAGATCACCAGGCTGCTCCAGGTGCTGACGAGCCTGGAGCTGCCTTGACCGATAACTGACGACTGATGACTGTTTACGCCCGTTCTCCCTGGATCCAAACCTTTCCGAAAACCCGCGTCCCGGTGTTTCCGCGGCACCGCGGCGCCGACGCGGCCGACGTCGTGATCATCGGCGGCGGGCTGACCGGCTGTGCCGCGGCGTACGCGTTCGCGACGGCGGGCGTGAACGTCATGCTCCTCGAAGCGGCGCAGATCGGGCACGGCAGCAGCGGATCGTCGTCAGGCTGGATCAACGACGCCCCCGACGTCGGATTCGCGGATCTCGAGCATGCGATCGGCCCGCGCGGCGCCAAACGCGCGTTCCAGAGCTGGCACCGGGCGTCGCTCGACTTCGCGTCGCTGCTCCGCCGGCTCGACGTGAAGTGCTTCATCGAGCCGCATTCCTCCGTCACGTCTGCCGAGACACCGGAGCAGGTGGCGCGCCTCACGCGCGAGCAGAAGGCGCGGCGCGCCGGCGGTATCGATGCGCCATGGCTCAACGCGCGCGCCCTCGCGGGCGAGCTGGGGCTCCATGCGTCCGCTGGGCTGCGCGCCAAAGACGGGGCGACACTCGATCCGTATCGCGCGTGCCTGGGACTCGCCGTGTCGGCAGCGCAGCGGGGAAGCCGGCTCTTCGAGCGCACGCCGGTGACGAAGGTCACGTTCAGCCGCAAGACGGCCGACGTCCTGACGGCCGCCGGCCGCATCCGAGCCAACCGCGTCGTCGTCGCGACCGGGACGCCCACAGAGCTGTACCGATCGTTGGCGCGTCATTTCTGGTTCCGGACCGCGTACTTCACCCAGACCGAGCCGGTGCCGGCGAAAATCCGGAATCTGATGGGCCGCCGCGCCGCCGTGCTGCGCGACAGCGCCGGGCCGCCGCATCTGGTCCGCTGGGTGGGCGCGGATCGCGTGCTCGTGGCCGGCGCTGACGCCGACGTCCCGCCCGCCCGTTTGCGCGACAAGGTGATCGTTCAGCGCACCGGCCAGTTGATGTACGAGCTGTCGACGTTGTATCCGGACATCTCCGGCGTGCAGCCGGCCTTCGGATGGGCGGCCGATTATGCGCGTACTGCCGATGGGCTGCCCTGTCTCGGGCCGCACCGCAACTTTCCGCATCACCTGTTCGCGTTCGGGGATGCCGGCCAGGGCATCACCGGCGCGTATCTGGCCAGCCGTGTCCTGCTTCGCCACCACTTCGAAGAAATGGATCCAGCCGACGACGTCTTCGGATTTCATCGATAATCGCGCACCCGCCAACTCACCGCCCGCCGATCCTTTGTATACTCGCGGGTATGTTCAAATACATTCTTTCGGCTCTGCTGTCGCTGTCGCTGACTGCGCCCGCGTTCGCGCAGTCGCAGGGCGCCAACGGCGCCATCGAAGGCACGGTGTCCGACAGTTCAGGCGGCGTGCTGCCCGGCGTGACGGTCACCATCACCAACGTCGGCACAGGGACGGAGCGGGCCGTGGTGACCAACGACAAGGGTCTGTACCGCGCACCGCTGCTGCCGCTCGGCAAGTACCGCGTCGTCGCAGAGCTGCAGGGCTTCAAGAAGTTCGAGGGGACCGACATCCAGCTGTCGGTCGGGCAGACGGCCACGGTCAACGCGACGTTGTCGGTCGGCACGGTCAGCGAGACGATCACGGTGAGCGGCTCGGACATTCCCGCGCTGGACGTCGCGCGCATCGACATCGGCCACACGATGAGCGAGCTCGAGGTGCACAACCTGCCGCTCGTGGCGCGCAACCCGTATAACTTCGCCCTGGTGCAGCCGGGCGTGACCGGCATCGAGAACGTCGAGTTCGGTGTGCCGCGTCTGGCCGCCAACGGCGCGGCGATGCGCATCAACTACATGATCGACGGCAACACGAACACACAGAAGGACCGCGCCGGCCTGCGGCTGCTCCCGATGTCGGAAGTGATGATTCAGGAGGTCAAGGTCGTCACCACCGGCTTCGCGCCCGAGTTCG
>JAYVYV010000261.1:0-9679 GCA_043783985.1 Acidobacteriota bacterium
CCGAAGGTGATCTGATCGGTGCCGAGGACCTGCGTCGCGACGCTCGAGATCATCTCTTCGGTCATCCGCATCAGCGCCTGGTAGTCGGCGTAGGCCTCGTAGAACTCCATCATCGTGAACTCGGGGTTGTGCTGGGTCGAGATCCCCTCGTTGCGAAAGTTGCGGTTGATCTCGAACACTTTCTCGAGCCCGCCGACAACGAGCCGCTTGAGGTAGAGCTCCGGCGCGATCCGGAGATAGAGCTCCATGTCGAGCGCGTTGTGATGCGTGACGAACGGCCGGGCGATCGCGCCGCCGGCAATGGGCTGCATCATCGGCGTCTCGACCTCGAGGTAGCCGCGCGCGATCATGAACTCGCGGATCCCCGACACGATTCTGCTGCGCGTCTCGAACACCCGGCGCGAGTCGGGGTTGACGATCAGATCGAGGTAGCGCTGGCGATAGCGGGTCTCGACGTCGGTCAGGCCGTGCCACTTCTCGGGCAGCGGCACCAGGCACTTCGACAGGAAGTGCAGGCGGCTCGCCCAGAGCGTGAGCTCGTTGGTCTTGGTGCGGAACAGGCGCCCTTCGACGCCGACCCAGTCGCCGAAATCGAGCAGCTTGTAGATCTTGAAATCGAGCTCGGGCAGCGCGTCCTGGCGGAGGTAGGCCTGGATCTTGGCGTGGCCGTCGGACAGCACCAGGAAGTTGGCCTTGCCGAAGGCGCGGATCGCGAGAATACGGCCGCTGGTCACCGTCGTGACGTGCTCGGCCTCGAGCTCGTCGTGGCTGCGCGCGCCGTGGCCGTCGACCAGCGCCGAAATCGTGTGCTGCCGCGCGAAGGTGCGCGGATACGTCTCGACGCCGAGCCTGCCGAGCTCGGCAAGGTTGGCCTGGCGTTGTTGAACCTGTTCGTCGTGTGAGGACATGCGGCTACGGCTTTACTGGCAATTTCTTGCGGATGGCATCGAGCATCCCGTTGATGAACTTCACCGATTCCTCGGTCGTGAACGTGCGCGCCAGCTCCAGGGCTTCGTTGATCACCACCGGCGCCGGCGTCTCGTCGTCGCGCAGCATCTCGCAGACCGCCATGCGCATGATCAGACGGTCGAGGATCGCCATCCGCTCGGGCCGCCAGCGCTCGGCGGTGTCGGCGATCAGCGGGTCGATCTCGTCGAGCCGCGCCGTGGTGTCGCGGGCCAGCACGGTGGCGAAGGCGCGCAGATCATCGGGCGGCGGATCGGTGTTCGGCCACTGCAGCTCGAAGAAGGTGTCGGCGGTCTTGACGATGTCGCGGTGGGCGAGGTCCCATTGATAGAGGATCTGCAGCGCCGCCTCGCGGGCCCGATGGCGGGGGTCCTTGCGCGCGCGCGCCATCCGGTTAGGTCCTCGGCGTGGCTTGCCGCGTCAACTGCGCGACAACCTCCGCCATTTCAATCGCAGCGACCGCCGCCTCGTGTCCCTTGTTCCCGCTGCCCTCGACCGCACGGGCCAGCGCCTCCTCGATCGAGTTGGTCGTCAGCACGCCGAACGCCATGGGGACGCCGGTCGCGGCCGCCGCCGCGGTGAGGCCGTGCGACACCGCCGAAGAGATGTATTCGAAATGGGCCGTCTCCCCCCGGATCAGACAGCCCAGACACACGACCGCGTCGAAGCGTCCGCTTTTCGCCGCATGGAGCGCCGCCAGGGGAATCTCGAACGCGCCCGGGACCCGCACGAGCGTGATGTCGCCCGGCGCGACGCCGGCCAGGGCCAGCGCCGCGAGCGCGGCGGCCTGGAGGCGATCGGTGATGAAGTCGTTGTACTTCGACACGACGACCGCGAACCGGAATCCCGCCGCGCGCCCCGAACCTTGTATCGTCTGCATCTTCGTCACGTGTGAACGCGAAGCCCGCGAAGGCCGCAAAGACGTCGTTCTCGTTGCGTGCATCGCGCGCTGTGCGTTCCTATCGTCCCTTGAACGCCGGCTTCCGTTTTTCCAGAAAAGCCGACGTCCCTTCGCGCATGTCCTCGGTCGACGCGACCAAGCCGAACAGCGTCGCCTCGTACTGGCACGCGTCGGCGAACGGGATCTCCATGCCGGTGTTCACCGCGTCGATGATGTAGCGCATGGCGATCGGCGCGTTCTTCGCCAGCTGCGCGGCAAGTGTGCGCGCCGCGGTCATCAGGTCGGCTGCCGGCACGACGCGGTGCACCAGGCCGATGCGCTCGGCCTCGTCGGCGGCGATCGGCGTGCCGGTGAGGATCATCTCCAGCGCACGGCCCTTGCCGACCAGCCGCGGCAGCCGCTGCGTGCCGGCGTAGCCGGGGATCAGCCCGAGGGCAATCTCCGGCTGGCCGAGTTTCGCCGTATCCGCTGCAAGCCGCCACGTGCAGGCCATCGCGAGCTCGCATCCGCCGCCGAGCGCGTAGCCGTTGATCGCCGCGATGACCGGTTTGCCCATGTGCTCGATCAGGTCGAACACGTGCTGGCCGGCCCGCGCGTGGTCGCGTCCGCCCGCCGGCGTCTGCACCGCCAGCTCGTTGATGTCGGCGCCGGCCACGAACGACTTGTCGCCCGCGCCGGTCAGGATCACCACGCGTACGTCCACGTCCTGCTCGAGGTCGAGGATCGCGCGGCGCAACTCGTCGAGCGTCTGCGTGTTCAGCGCGTTGAGCACCCGGGGGCGGTTGATCGTGACGATCGCCGTCGCTCCGTCCCGCTCGATCAGAAGGTTGTCGAAAGCCATCAGAGCGGGAAGGGATACATCAGCCAGCCGAGGACGACGGCCGAGGCGAGGAAGCCGCCGAACATCAGCCCGCCCAGCCGCAGCTGATCGCGCGGATCGTCTTTCGCCATGACCGCGAAGACCAGCGACACGAAGAAGGCGAAGATGGCGAGCAGGAGGAAGTGGCTGCGCACTACTTCCGCCCCATGGCCACGTCGTAGGCGTCGATCACGACCAGCATGTTGAGCAGGCCGGCGACGATCAGGAAGGCGTTGCCGTACTCGTAGGTGACGGCCCGCACGTCGCCGCCGCCGTATCCCAGGGCGCCCGCGATGAAATAGGTCGCGCCGATCCCGAGATCCGCAAGCGCCGCGAGGCCGACCAGCGGGTCGGACAGCTCGAACGGAAACAGGCGACCGCGGATCGCGACGCCGATGGCGAACATCAACGGCAGCGCGACCAGGAAAATGATGCCCTTCGACCGGCGGCCCAGCCACAGATGGCCGGCGCCCGGAATGGCCCACGACGCCACGCACAGCAGAAACACGGTGCCCGACTGGGTCTCTTCGGCAGCTGTAGCGCGCACGACCGTTAGTTTACCTGATTATCCGCGGCCGCCACGACCAGCCACGCGACGACCAGGCCGATGGGAACGCCCGCGGCGGCGCGGATCGCAGGCGACGGCATGATTCCCGTGGTCCATTCGTAGACCAGGGTGAGCAGCGTCGGCGCGGCGGCCACCGCGAGCACGACGCGCGCGCGACTCACTGGGCTGCCCCCGCCGCGCTTCGCGCTTCGACGAGCCGCGCCGGAGCGAAGCACAGGCGGGAAGCCCGGCGTCACATCGGCGCACATGTGGTCCGGGGTCGCAGGGTGGCGCAGCGCTTCAGCCCTGCGAAACGCGCCCGCGACGGCACCGACCACCGCACCGAAGTAAATGCCCGCGCAGCGCGCGCAGACCGGCATCTGCGCGGTCCATAGATGGTACGAGCGCTCCGGCAGCTGATGGCAGACGAGGCTGCCGATACCGTAGACGACGACGATCAGCGCGCTCGCGATCGGCGACGCGTGCGCGCGGCTCGCGAGGAACGGCGTCGCCACCAGGAGCACCGCCCACGCGGCCGACGCCGCGATGAACACCGCGCGTAACCGGGCCGCCGTCATGCCCGCACACTCGTGCGGCCGACGCGGAGCGCCTGGAACACGCACAACGGACGCGTGTCTGATCGTTGCCCAGGCGCTGCGTCGATCGTCGTCATTACCACGAATGGTACACTCCCGCATGACCTCCCCGTCCCGCCGGCACCTGGCCGGCGTCGCGCTCGTCTCCGCCACGCTGTTGATGACCGAGCTCGCGCTGACGCGCATCTTCTCGGTCGTCATGTACTACCATTTCGCGTTCCTGGCGATCTCGATTGCGCTGTTCGGGGTGAGCGCGAGCGGAGTGTTCGCGTACGTGATGCGGCGGCGGCTCGATCGCTACTCGGTCGACGCCCTGCTGGCCGTTCAGTCCGTGGTGTACGCCATCAGCACGATCGTCGCGCTGTTCTGGCTGGTGCGGCTGCGCGTCGGCATGAGCTTCTCGCCGCACAACCTGACGCTGATGCTGACCATCTACGCGCTGGCGGCGCTTCCGTTCTTCAGCGGCGGGCTGGTCGTCACGCTGGCGATCGCGCGGCTGTCGGCGCAGGTCAACGCGGTCTATGCCGCCGACCTCATCGGCGCCGCGGGCGGCTGCCTGATCCTGATTCCCCTGCTCGATCGCCTGGGCGCGCCCGGCGTGGTGCTCGCCGCAGCGGCGCTGGCGATCGCGGCCGCGGTCCTGTTCGCGCCGGGCCACAGCCGCCGCCGCGTCGCGGCCGCCGGGCTCGTCGTCGTGCTCGTGCCGATCGCCGGCCAGCTGTCGGGCCGCGCCGGGTTCGACGTGGTCGACACCAAGGGGCACCAGGGCGATCGCATTCTGTTCAGCCGGTGGAATTCGTTCTCGCGCATCGGCGTCTATCAGCGCCCGCACGGCGACTGGTCGCTGAGCCCCGCCTACAAGGGGCCGCTCCCCGACACGCGGTTCATGGACATCGACTCGGCCGCGTCCACGCCGATTCTTGGTCTCGCGTCCGATCTCTCCAACGCGCAGTATCTGCGCTACGAGCTCACGGCGTTGGCGTATCACCTGAAGGAAAATGGCCTCGCTCGGGGCTCGGCGCTCAGCGACGCAGCCTCGGGCGACACCGCCGCGCGCCCCCAATCCCCATCCCCCGCTGGTTTCACCGCCCTCGTCATCGGGCCCGGAGGCGGGCGCGACCTCGCATCGGCGCTCGTGTTCGGCGCCTCGCGCGTGGACGGCGTCGAGATCAACCCGATCATCGCCGACGAGGTGATGCGGGACCGCTTCCGCGAGTTCTCGGGCGGGATCTACACCAACCCGCGGGTGCGCATCGCCGTTGACGACGGACGGAGCTTCGTGCGGCGGACGCCGGAGCGGTACGACGTGATCCAGGCGTCGCTGGTGGACACGTGGGCGGCCACGGCGGCGGGCGCCTACACGCTGACCGAGAACTCGCTGTACACGGTCGACGCGTTCGGCGACTACCTGGACCATCTGACCGACGGCGGCGTGCTGACGATCACACGCTGGGTCGCCGACGGCCTGCGGCTCGTGTCGCTCGCGCAGGAAGCGTGCGCGCGGCGCGGCTGGCCATCGGCCGACCGCCTGGCCATCGTGCGGCAGGACCGCGTCGCCACGTTTCTGCTCAAGAAAACGCCGTTTACCGCGGGCGAGATCGGGGAGCTGCGCGCCGTTGCCGATCGCCTGGGCTTCGACGTCCTGTATGCCCCGGGCGAACGCGGCACGACCACGCGAAGCGGCAGCCTCGAGGCGAGCCCGCAATTCACGCGGCCGGCCCCGGACGTCATCGTGGACGGCGCGTCGACCGGCGACTACGCGCGCCTGATTACCGCGGCCGACCGGGAGCAGTTCTACGCCAGCTATCGCGCCGACATCCGGCCGACGACCGACGACCGGCCGTTCTTCTTTCACACCACGAAGATCAAGGACCAGTTCGACGTCGCGTTTGGACAGAAGATGCTGTTCGGGAACGGGCTCAGCGCGCTGATGACGCTGCTCGGGGTGTCCACCGCGCTCGTCGTGCTCTTCGTCATCGGTCCGTTGGCGGTGGCGGGCCGCGGCCAGGCGCGGCCGCGCGGATGGCTCGCGTGGCTGGTCTACTTCGGCGCACTCGGAGCCGGATTCATGCTCATCGAGGTGTCGGTGCTCCAGCGCTTCGTCCTGCTGCTGGGGCACCCCGTCTACTCGCTGACGGTCACCCTGTTCTCGCTGCTGCTCGGCACCGGGCTGGGCGCCGCATGGAGCCGGCGGCTTGCCTCCGTCTCGCTGCGGCGCAACGGCGCGATGGCGATCCTCATCGTCGGCGCGATCGCCCTGGCCTTTGTCGCGGTCGCCACGCCGATTGTCAGCTGGGCCATACCCTTCTCGCGCGGCTCGCGGATGTTGGTCGCGGTGGCGATGCTCATGCCTATCGGCGTCGCTTTGGGGATTCCGATGCCGACCGGCATGCGGATGCTCAGTGGGCGCGCGCCGCAGATGCTGGCGTGGGCATGGGGCATCAACGGTGCGCTCTCGGTGCTGGGTGCGACGCTTGCCATCTTCATCGCGATGAACTGGGGGTTTCGGATCGCCCTGCTCACGGCGTCCGGCACCTACCTCATCGCGTTCGCCGCGTTCCTCGCCGCGACGCGGTCTTCGGTGTCTTCGGTGTCGGAGTTTGAGGACGTTTCCACGTCGAGGTAACGTCTGGCGACCTTGGCCCACCCATGTGTCGGCCCGACGGATGCGGATCGGACTACGTGCTGAGAACGGCTGTAGAACGGCTGTAGTGTCGGAGTTCGGTGTCGGAGTTCAGTGTCGGAGTTCAGTGTCGGAGTTCAGTGTCGGAGTTCGGTGTCGGAGTTGGCCCTTCCAACAGCGACTCAACATCAACACGCACAGTAGTTTACGTTCGTTGAAACGCTGAACGACGTTTCAGCGTCTAACGATGTTAAGCTGGTGAACACCGTTCACTTGTTAACATAACGTCAGGGTCTGACCCGGGTCAGACCCTACGGCAGAGAACACATGGGCATCAAAGAAAGACAGGAACGCGACCGCGAGGCGGTCCGCCGCTCGATTCTCGACGCGGCGCGCGAGCTGTTCGTCGCGGAGGGGTTTCGCAACGTCTCGATCCGGAAAATCGCCGAGCGCATCGAATACAGCCCCGCCGCGATCTACGGCTACTTCCCCAGCAAGGATGACATCTTCTTTGCGCTCGCCGAGGAGGGCTTTCGGCTGCTCGGCGATCCGCAGGCGGTGCGCCGCGATCCGCAGTTCAAGGACGCTTCGCCGCTCGAGCGCATCCGCGCCGTCTTCTGGCGTCTCTACGAGTTCAGCCGGGACCAGCCGCAATACTTCGCACTGATGTTCGTCGACCGATCCGTGCCGCGGATCAGCCGAGAATACGAGCGCTTCGCGTTCGCGCGCGAGGGGAAGCAGCACATCCTCGAAGAAGTACAGGCCGGCATCGAGGCCGGCGCGCTGCCCAAGACGCTGAACCCCGCGGTCGCGATGCGTACGCTGATGGTCGGCGTGGTCGGCGTCGCCGTCCTTCGGCTGTCGGATCGCCTCGGACCCGGCGAAGACGCCGATTTACTCGCCGCGGACGTGCTGACCCTGACGCTGGCGGGCCTCCGCTCGGACGTCGCGCTCCACTCGTCCGGCCTCGTCGAATGTCCACTCGACGTTCACCCCGTCGCCGACGCCCAGGCTTCATAACTCCGAGGAATTGTCATGAATCGCCGAACGACCCACTCGCTCGTCATCGCCTGGCTCGCACCGGCGGCGCTCGCCGCGGGGGCCTGCAGCTCCGGGGCCGCCAAGGGCAAGGAACAACAGACGACGGCGCCCGTCGTCGCGGTCTCGGCACTCGCCGCGACCGAGCGCCCGATCGCGCGCTTCATCCGCGCGACCGGTTCACTGATGGCGGAGGAACAGGCCGACGTCGCGGCGGAGACGGCCGGCCGCGTGCTGGCGGCCGGCATCGAACGCGGCACGCCGGTCTCCCGGGGCGCGGAGCTGATTCGCCTCTCCTCGACCGAGACCGACGCGCAGCTCAAGGAAGCCCAAGCCAACGCGGCGCAGATCGAAGCGCGACTCGGCATCAGCGGCGGCGCGGCGCTCGACGTCAACGCCGTTCCCGAGGTGCAGAACGCGAAGGCCGGCGCGGATCTCGCTCAGGCCGAGTTCGCACGCATCAAGTCGCTGCTCGACCAGCGCGTCGTCTCGCAGTCGGAGTACGACCAGCGGCGGACGCAGGCCGAGGCGGCGCGGCAGCAGTACGAGGCGGCGAAGAACGGTGCCGCGCAGCAGTATCAGTCGCTGCAGGCCGCCCGCGCGCGCGTGTCGCTCGCCCGCAAGGCGTTCGCCGATACGGTCGTCCGAGCGCCGTTCAACGGCGTCGTCGCGCAGCGGCTCGTCACGGTCGGTGACTACGTCACCAAGGGGATGAAGGTCGCGATCGTCGTGCGCGTGAACCCCTTGCGCGTGCAGCTGACCGTTCCCGAGCAGGCGGTGTCGTCGATGGCCGCCGGTCAGCCGGTCACCTTCGAGGTGGACGCGTATCCGGGACGCCAGTTCGAGGGCAGGGTGAAATACGTCTCGCCCGCGCTCCAGGCGGATCAGCGCGCGCTGACGGTCGAGGCCATCGTCCCCAACGCCGACGGGGTCCTCAAGCCGGGGCTGTTCGCCACGGCGCGCATCGAGCAGCCGGGACGGACGCCGGGCGTGCTGGTCCCCGCCGCCAGCGTCACCGTCATGTCCGGCACCAGCCGCGTCTACGTCGTCGCCGGCGACCACGTCGACGAGCGGATCGTCACGACCGGTGAAACGGTTGGCGACCTGGTCGAAATCACCAAAGGTCTGAAAGCCGGCGAACGCGTCGCGACGAAGAACATCCCGCAGCTCGCCGACGGGATCAAGGTTTCGTAGTTTCGTAGCGCAGGCCGTCGGGCCTGCCGTAGGTGCATCATGCAGTGGCTCGCGGCGCTTTGCGTCAAACGTCCGGTCTTCGCGACCGTCCTCATCCTGTCGCTCACCGTGATCGGCGCGTTCTCGTTCACCCGCCTGGGCGTCGATCGGTTTCCCAAGATCGACTTCCCCACCATCACCGTGACGACCGTGCAGCCCGGCGCCGCGCCGGAGCAGATCGAAACCGAGATCACCGACAAGATCGAGGAGGCAGTCAACACGATCAGCGGCATCGACGATCTGCGGTCGATCTCCTCGGAAGGCATTTCGCAGGTGATCATCTCGTTCCTGCTGGACAAGGACACCGACGTCGCCGCGCAGGAAGTCCGCGACAAGGTGAACGGCGTGCTGCCGCGTCTCCCGAAGACCATCCAGCAGCCGCGCGTGGACAAGATGGACCCGGACGCCGCGCCGGTGCTGAGCCTCGCGCTGAGCGCGAAGCAGCAGCCGGTGAAGGACATCACCGAGTACGCCGACAAGATCCTCCGACGCAAGATTGAAAGCGTCAACGGCGTCGGGCAGGTGCTGATCCTCGGCGGACGCAAGCGGCAGATCAACGTGTGGCTCGACGCGGATCGGCTGCGCGGGTACAACCTGACGGTCACCGACGTCTCGCGCGCGCTGCAGGGCCAGAACATCGAGATCCCCGGCGGGCGCGTCGATCAGGGGCCGCTTTCGGTCAACCTGCGCACGCGCGGTCGCGTCCAGACCGTCGCCGAGTTCGGCGACATCGTCATCCGTGAAAAGAACGGGCACCCGGTCCGGATCGGCGACGTCGCCCGCGTCGAGGACGGCGAGGCCGATCCCGACACGCTCGCCAACGTCGACGGTGCGAGCACCGTGCTCCTGCAGGTGCGCCGGCAGTCCGGCACCAACACCGTCGAGGTCGTGCGCGAGGTCAGGGCCAAGGTCGCCG
>JAYVYV010000262.1:0-3649 GCA_043783985.1 Acidobacteriota bacterium
CCGGTGTCAGGCTCGCCCCCTTCGGACGAGTGCAGGAAGAACCCTCGGCGCCGCAGCTGCGGCTGGCGTGCGTCCATCTTCAGTCGCTCCTCTTACGCAAGTATCGGCTCCACGAAAAAAGAGTAACAGTACTGCGCTGAGGATCAAGAAAAAAAACAGGAAAGACGAAAAAAGATCAGCGTCGCGCGAATGCGAACTGATACACGGGCAGGCCGGCGAGGATCAGCGCGAAGGTGATGGTCGTCGGAATCGGTTCGTGGATGAGCGCGTTCACGACGAACGCAGCGACCGAGAGGATGAAGATCGCGGGGACGACCGGATAACCGATCACTTTGTACGGGCGCGGCATGTCCGGCCGCAGCCGGCGGAGACGGTAGATGGCGGCGATACCGAGCGCGTAGAAGGGCCAGATCGCCAGGACGAACGTCTCGGTGAGCGCCTCGAAGCTTCGGCTCATCACGAGCGCCATTCCCAGCACTGCCGCCAGCAGGATCGCGACGTACGGCGTCTTGAAGCGCGGGTGAACCTTCGCGATCGTCTCGAAGAACATCCCGTCGTCGGCCATCGCGAAGAAGACGCGGGGCGAGGCCAGCATGCTGCCGTTGAGCGAGCTGAACGAGGAGATCATCACGAAGATCGAGACCAGCACGACGCCGGTCCGTCCGAACAGCGCCATCATCGTGTCGGCCGCGACCAGCGGCGTCGCCGGGTTCGCGATCCCCGTGATCGGAATCACGTAGAGATAGGCGACGTTGGTCAGCACGTAGATGGCGATCAGCGCCAGCGTCCCAAGGATGATCGCGCGGGGCAGGTTCCGCTGAGGGTCCTTCACCTCGCCGGCCGCAAACGACAGGTCACCCCAGCCGTCGTACGCCCACAGCACGCTGACCAGGGCGAGCCCCATGGCGCCGGTGCCGATGGGACCGGGCGCCGCCGCGGTCAGGTGCGACAGGCTCGCGCCATGGCCGCCGCCCAGCAGGAACGATGCGCCGATCAGCACCACCAGCGCCGAAAACTTGGCCGCGGTCGAGACGCCCACGATGGCCGCGCCGACGTTGGCGCCGACGATGTTGGCGCAGGCGGCGAAGGCGATGGCGGCCGCGGAGAGAGAGCGCGCGGCGATATAGTGCTCGACCGGATCGACGCCGATGCTGCGAAGGAAGTACTCCCCGAAGACGACGGCGATCCCGCCGAGCGCCGACGCGCGGATCAGCACCAGCTCGGACCAGCCGAAACAGAACGCCCACTGGCGGCCCCACCCTTCGCGGATGTAGGCGTAGAAGCCGCCGGTTTCCGGAAGCGCGGCGGCCAGCTCCGCCAGCGAGAGCGCGCCGCACAGCGTGACGAGACCGCCGACGACCCACAGGGCGATCATCAGCGTCGGGCTCGGTACTTTCTGCGCGATGCCGGCGGGTGAACGGAAAATGCCGGAGCCGATGGTGATGCCGATGACGAGCGCGACAGAGCTCCAGAGCCCGAGCGTGCGGGGGAGGCGTCCGTCAGGGCCGGATGGGCGCATGAGGTGGTCGGAAGACTAGCACACGGATCCCTTTGCCATTTGTTCGCCCCACTGGTACCATGCTGCGCCATGCTCCCCGCGACACGTTCCCGCACCGACGGCGCGCTGGATGCGGCGCTCGATCGCATCGGCGGCCGCGACGTGGATCGGCCCGACACGCCCGATCTGCACGTCACCGCGGTTCGACGGCTTCCCGCGGTCGCCGCGCAGCTTGCGCCGTTCCCTGGTGGGATCGATCCGCGGCTGGTGGCGGCGCTCGCCTCCCGTGGTGTCGCGCAGCTGTATACGCACCAGGCGGAAGCCATCGAGCACGCGCTCGCCGGACGGCACACCGTCGTCGTCACGCCGACGGCGTCGGGCAAGACGCTCTGCTACAACGCGCCGGTGCTCGACGCGATCCTCAAGGACCCGTCGAGCCGCGCGTTGTACCTGTTTCCGACCAAGGCGCTCGCGCAGGATCAGCTCGCGGAGCTGCAGGCGATCTGCGACGCGATAGCGGGGACAGACTTCGTCACGAGCTCCACCCGAAGTCTGTCCCCGGATCCCGTCACGAGCTCCAGCCGAACTCTGTCCCCGGACCCCGTCACGAGCTCCAACCGAAGTCTGTCCCCGGACGCCGTCCCGAGCTCCAATCAAAGTCCGTCCTCGGACACTGGTATCGGCGTCTTCACCTACGATGGCGACACGCCGCAGGACGCGCGGCGGACGATACGCTCGCGGGCGCAGATCGTGCTCAGCAACCCGGACATGGTGCACTCGGGGATCCTGCCGCACCATCCGCGCTGGGCGAAGCTGTTCGAGAACCTGCGCTACGTCATCGTCGACGAGCTGCACGCCTACCGCGGCGTCTTCGGCAGTCACCTGTGCAACGTGTTGCGCCGCCTGCGGCGGATCTGCAGGCACTACGGTTCGAACCCGGTCTTCCTGTGCTCGTCGGCTACGAT
The DNA here is from genome assembly GCA_043783985.1 of Acidobacteriota bacterium. Classification (GTDB taxonomy): domain Bacteria; phylum Acidobacteriota; class Vicinamibacteria; order Vicinamibacterales; family CAVVIG01; genus CAVQFC01. Next base: position 2,464 of record JAYVYV010000262.1, read on the forward strand.
CCAGAACCCGCGCGAGCTGGCCGAGCGGCTCACCGAGCAGCCGTTCGAGCTCGTGGACAAGAACGGCGCACCGCGCGGCGAGAAGTTCTTCGTCTTCGTGAACCCGCCGGTCGTCAACCAGCAGCTCGGCATCCGGCGTTCGTATCTCGCGGAGACGCGCCGCGTCGCCTCGGAGTTTCTCAAGCGCAACCTCCAGCTCATCGTCTTTGCACAGAGCCGCCTCTCGACCGAGATTCTGACGACGTATCTGAAGGACGATTTCGAGGGGATTCCCGGCGCGCCCGAGAAGATTCGCGGGTACCGCGGCGGCTACCTGCCGCACCGGCGGCGCGAGATCGAGAAGGGTCTGCGCGACGGAGCGGTGCGCGCGGTGGTGTCGACCAACGCCCTCGAGCTCGGCATCGACATCGGCGCGCTCGACGTCTCGATCATGGCCGGCTATCCGGGCACGATTGCCGCGACGTGGCAGCGCGCGGGCCGGGCGGGGCGGCGCAGCGGGCGATCCGCAGCGGTGATGGTCGCCAGCAGCGCCCCGCTCGATCAGTTCGTCGTGCGCAACCCGTCGTATTTCTTCGACGCGTCGCCCGAGCGCGCGCTCATCGATCCCGACAACCTCCACATCCTCGTCGATCACATCAAATGCGCGGCGTTCGAGCTGCCGTTCGGCTCGACCGAGACGTTCGGCCGCCCCGACGTGCAGGAGATTCTCGGCATCCTGTCCGAACAGGGTCTCGTGCACCGTGCGGACGGGGACGCGCCGTGGACCTGGACCAACGAGTCGTACCCGGCCGACGCGGTCAGCCTGCGGTCGATCTCGTCCGATAATTTCGTGATCGTCGACACCACCCGCGAACCGCGGGTGATCGGCGAGACCGACTTCACGAGCGGCCCGGGCACGCTGCACCCGAAGGCGATCTACATCGTCGAAGGGACGCTGTACCAGGTGGAGAGGCTGGATTTCGAGGGGCGCAAGGCCTACGTCCGTCAGATCGACTGCGACTATTACACGACCGCGATCACCTACACCAAGGTGACGCCGATCGACACCTTCGCCGACGCGCCGCCCAACCGCACGCACGGCGAGGTCCACGTCGTCTCGCGCGTGGTCGGGTTCAAGAAGATCAAGTTCTACACCAACGAGAACATCGGATCGGGCGAGCTCGATCTGCCCGAGCAGCAGATGCAC
>JAYVYV010000263.1:0-9662 GCA_043783985.1 Acidobacteriota bacterium
CTACATGACGAACTGGATCGTGACGCAGACCGGGCGCTTCAAGGCCGCGTCGGCCGGCGCGAGCCTGAGCGATCTGAGCGACACCTTCTACCTGTCGGAGGGCGGCGTCTTCATGGCCGACTACTTCAAGCGGCCGTGGGAAAACCGCGACGGTTACGCGGCGCACTCGCCGCTCACGTTTGCCGACAAGGTGACCACGCCGCTGCTGATCCAGCACGGCGAGGCCGATCCGCGTGTGCCGATCGCCGGCGCGTGGAAGTTCTACCGGACGCTGAAGGCGATGGGGAAAACGGTGGAGCTGGAAATCTACCCGCGCGGCGGCCACGTCCTGCGCGAGCCGATGCAGCAGCGCGAGCAGATGCGCCGGAACCTGGAGTGGTTCGCGAAATGGATCGGCACCGGCTCGTAGGTCAGCGGAACGTCAGCTCGGCGGCCGCCAGCCCCTGCTCGCCGCAGATCGAATAGAACAGGAACGTCGTCCCGGCTTCGGTGTCTTCGAAGATGCCGGGGTCACGCAGCTGCCGTGCCTTCCCTTCGATTTCTCCCGCGGCGGACGGGACCAGCGGCAGGTCGGGGCACTCGTACGGCGCCTCGGGCCGGAGCAGCTCCAGAGGGGCCGACGCCTTCCAGCTTTTCCAGTCGCCCGTGAGATCGATGGTCGACAGCATGATCCGCTCCGGCGCATCGCCGATGCCGGTGAAGAACACGAACAGCGTGCGGCCGCGCACGACGGTCGCGACGTGGCGGACGCGATCGGCGTACGGTCCGCCGGCGAACGGATTGGGGCCGATCTCGAAGCTGGCGAGCGGATCCCTCGACCGCAGCAGCTGACCGAGGCGCGCGATGCCGTACAGGTACCCGTCGTGCGGGAACACGCGCAGGTAGCTGACCCTGGTGATCGCGGCGCGCAGCGTGAAGTGCAGGCCGTCGGCCGATTCGCCCGGCTGCGTGAACTGGCCGTAGCCGTTCCGCCGCGCCCAGGCGCGCGCCTCGACCGCGCCCAGCGGCCACCGCCGATTGTCGGTCCACCATCCGTGCGTCCACATCACGAGGCGCTTGTGCGCCTCATCCACGTAGATTTCGGGCGAGGCAACGTGCGTGTAGAACTGTTCGGTCGGGCCGTCCGGCGGATCGGGCTGCGGCCGGAAGAACGCCGTCTCCCCGACGGGGACGACACCTGGCTCGAAGATCTTCCACGGTCCGGTGATTGCCTCGGCGTATGCAAGCCGGATGAATTGTCCTTTGTGGTGCCCGAAGTACGCGTAGTAGCGGCCGAGAGGGTGCGGGATCCACGAGGGGACGCGGATGATCGACGGTCCGTTGACGTTGTCGCCGAGCGACGGGGACGAATCGACGGTGATGAGCGGGTTCTGCCGCAGCCGGGTCGCGACGACGCGCGGGGGCGCAGCGGCGCCGGGCGCGGCGTTCCGGCGCGCAGGCTGGAGCGGCAGGAGCGCCATCGCACACACCACGGCCGCGTTCGTGATGCGCGAGCCTTTCCCCTCGACGCGGGCCGGGCCACGCAGGACAGCGGTCTGCATGTTACCGGCGAGTGGCGTGCGACGTGATCATCACCCACCCGCTCGGGCGCCTCACGTAGACGCGCGTGAAGCGCAGTGCGCCGCCGGACGCCTTGCCTTTGTATTCGACCTTCGAATCGCTGACGCCTGCGGCCACGGCGGTGTCACCGTAGACGCGGACGGTGAAGTCGTCCTGCTTCACGTCGCCGAAGAACTTGCGCGCGCCTGATTTCAGGTCGGCGAGATACTCGGCCTTCGTATTGATCGTACCGTCGCCGTGCGTGACGGTCCAGTCGTCGGCGAGCAGACGGCCGAGCGCGACGACGTCGGCGCGCACGCGCGACTCGTTCCACAGCTTCTCCAGCGCGCGGATCTCCTGCTCCGCGTTGCCGGCCGCGGCGGTCGCGGAGAAGATGCTCTTCGGCATCCGCACGTGGACGCCGTGGTTCGGTTTGTCGACCAGTTGGGTGATCGCGACGTTGCCGGCCAGGCTGACGAGCTGATACGCCTGGTGCCTGCTCATCTTCCTCGAGGCGGCGATGAAATCCACCATCTCCTGAACCGCCATCGTCGTCGCCTTCGTGAGATCGGGATCGAAGGCCATGCTGATGTAGTCGGTGGCGGTTTCCGCGCGTGGAAAGTTGAGCGCCATGCCCTTGCGGACCGTGAGCTGCAGCCGGCCGCGGAGCGAGGTCTCGATCGCCGTTTGATCCACTTCGCCGTCACCCTGCGCGGCGTGGCCGTCGCCGATCTCGAACAGCGCGCCCGGGACGAACACCGGGATGTACAGCGTGCTGCCGGCGACCAGCTCCTTGTTGTCCATGTTGCCGGCGTGCCTGCCGGGCGGGTTGCTGCTGACGCGCCCCAGCTCCGGCGGCGGCGCCACGCCCATGCTGCCGTAGAACGGACGGAGCGGGATCACGATCCCCGGCGCGAACTCCGAGGTCATGTTCTGCCGGTCGAGCCTGAAGATCTTGGATGGCGTGTCGCGGTCGCAGTTCTCCGGCACGAACCCGCTGCAGCCGTTGTAGCCGTAGTCGATCGGCAGATCGATCGAGAGGATCTTCACCTCGAGCGCGTCGCCGGGCTCGGCGCCTTCCACGTAGACCGGTCCGGTGAGGATGTGGCCGCCGGGTCCGCGGCGATCGCCGGTGACCTCCGCGACAATCGCTTTCAGCGACGCCTGGATCTTGTCGTCCGGCACGCCCGCGCGCGCGAGGCCGCTGGGATTGTTGGTGAGCAGCGTGTCGACGTCGATGATGTCGCCGGACGCAATGCGCAGCGCCGGCCTGGCGTGGGACCAGTAGTACCCGACGGCGACCGTGTCGGGCGTCGCCTCGAGCCTATGCGTCTTCGGCGTCGGGGCCCTGGCGGCGAGCGCGGCGGCGCTCGCGCAGGCGATCGCGAGGGCTGCGTACTTCGTCATGATTTCTCCGTCACGAGGCGCTGCCCAAGCAACGCCGCGATGTTCCTCATCGGAGGCACACGCTACCACAGCGGAAGGCAGGCCTGAAGGCCGGCGCTACTTCGGCTTGAACTCCAGCGCGACGCCGTTCATGCAATAGCGTTCGCCCGTCGGCTTGGGGCCGTCCGGAAACACGTGGCCGAGATGGCCGCCGCACCGCGCGCAGTGCGCCTCGACCCGCGTCATCCCGTAGCTGCGGTCGGTCGTGGTGGCGATCGCGCCTTCGATCGGCCGGTAGAAGCTCGGCCAGCCGGTGCCGCTCTCGAACTTCGTGTCGGAGGTGAAGAGCGCCTGGCCGCAGCCGCCGCATGCAAACGTGCCTTCGCCTTTCTCGCGGTTCAGCGGGCTCGTACCGGCGCGCTCGGTGCCGTGCTCGCGCAGCACGTGGAACTGTTCCGGCGTCAGCGTCTGGCGCCACTCGTCGTCTGTTTTCTCGACCATCCCGGTAATGTAGCATCACGCCATGATCAGTGCCCTCCTGCTCTCGGCCGCGCTCGCCGCCCAGCCCGCGGGCCGTCCGGCGCCGCCGCCCGGCGTCGATCAATGGGTCGAGCGCGCGATGCGCACGTTCGAGGTGCCTGGCCTCGCGCTCGCGATCGTCAAGGACGATGAGGTGGTGCTGGCGAAGGGGTACGGCGTCCGCAAGCTGGGCGAGACGACGCCCGTGGACGCGCGCACTCTCTTCGGGATCGCCTCCAACACCAAGGCCTTCACCGCGACCGCGTTGGGGCTGCTCGTCGAGCAAGGCAGGATCGGCTGGGACGAGCCGGTTGTTCGCTACCTGCCGGCGTTCGCGATGTGGGACCCGTTCGTCACACGCGAGCTGACGGTGCGCGACCTGCTCGTCCACCGCAGCGGCCTGGGTCTCGGCGCGGGCGATCTGCTCTGGTGGCCCGAGTCGACCTACGACCGCAAGGAAATCGCGCGCCGCCTGCGTTTCATTCCGCCGGCGACGAGCTTCCGCGCCGGGTACGCGTACGACAACGTGCTGTATCTGGTCGCGGGCGAGCTCATCGAGGCCGTCAGCGGCCAGACGTGGGAGAACTTCGTCACCACGCGCATCCTGCAGAAGGTCGGCATGACGGGGACCAACGTGCGCCATTCCGCCGCCGCGGCCGGCGGCAACGTCGCGACGCCGCACGCGCCGGTCGACGGCACGGTCCGCCCGATCCGGCCGTTCGACAGCGACAACACCAACCCGGCCGGCGGCATCAACTCGTCCGCCGAGGACATGGCGAAGTGGCTGAGGGTGCAGCTAGCCGGCGGCCGGCTCGACGACGGCTCCCGGCTGTTCTCGGCCGACACCGCCCGGCAGCTGACCTCGATCGTCACGCCGATTCCGATCGGCGATCCGCCGCCCGAGCTGCCGCCGCGCGGGATGAGCTTTCACGGCTACGCGCTCGGCTTCGACATCCGCGACTACCGCGGGCACAAGATGGTCACGCACACGGGAGGCCTGCCGGGATACGTGTCGCGCGTCGCGATGATTCCGGATCTCAACGTCGGCGTCGCGGTGCTGACAAATCAGGAGTCGGGAGCAGCGTTCGACTCGGTCGCGTTTCACGTCCTCGATCACTTTCTCGGTGCGCCGGCCTTCGACTGGATCGACGGATACACCAAGACGGATGCGCGCGCGGAAGCCGCCGTGGCACAGGCGGAGGGACGAGGCGCCGCGAGCCGGGATGCCGCGTCGAAGCCGTCGCTCCCGCTCGCGAAGTACGCCGGAACGTACCGTGATGCCTGGTACGGCGACGTCACGATCGCCGAGGAAGGCGGCAGGCTGGTGATGCGCTTCTCGCACACGCCGTCGCTGATCGGCGACCTGGAGCACTGGCAGCACGACACGTTCGTCGCGCGGTGGCGCGACCGCGAGCTGCGGGCCGACGCCTACGTGACGTTCGCCCTCAACCCCGACGGATCGATCGATCAGGCGCGGATGCGCGCGGTCTCCCCGGCCACCGACTTCAGCTTCGACTTCCAGGACCTGCTGCTGAAGCCCGCCCGCTGAACCGCGGCCGCCGGATCTGCGTCGAAGGCGGTGCAGTGCGCTCGCGCGCCGGCGCCGCCGTGAGCGGACATTCGTCCCGCGGTTGACCTCGCCACCCTCAGACGTGCCGGCTCGAGCCGCCTTCGATCGCCGCGCCGGTCGTGTCCCGGCCGGCCAGGGTCGAGTGGATCGCGTGGTCCTTCGGCACCGCTCTCGCCGGTACGCCTTTTCGCGTGAACTCCGGTCGTGGTCGCCTACTATACGCTGATGCTACGGCTCCTCTCGGCGCTCTCGCTCGCCGCCGCGTTCACGCTGCAGGCGAACCCGGCGGGCGACGCCTGGGCGCGTGTCGCCGCGCTCTACCGCCAGCGTCTCCAGCAAACCGGAATCGTCGGCAGCAGCGTGGTGTTCGTGAAGAACGGCGCCATCGCCCACCAGGCGTTCGAGGGATACCAGGATCGCGCGACGAAGCGCGCGGTCGACGCGGACACGATCTATCACTGGGCCTCGATCACGAAAACGTTCACGGGCATTGCGATCATGCAGCTCCGCGATCGCGGGCTGCTGTCGCTGGACGATCCAGCGGTCAAATACGTGCCGGAGCTGCGCGAAGTCCACAACCCGTACGGCGACATCTCACAAGTGACGATCCGTCATCTGATGACGCATAGTGCCGGCTTCAGAGCGGGGACCTGGCCGTGGGGCGGCGATCAGCCGTGGCACCCGTTCGAGCCGACGCGCTGGGCGCAGGTCGTCGCGATGATGCCCTACACCGAGCTGCAGTTCCGGCCGGGAACGAAGTACAGCTACTCGAACCCGGGGGTGATCTTCCTGGGCCGCATCATCGAGCTGTTCTCGGGCGACGACTACGAGGTGTACATCAACAAGAACATCTTCATGCCGCTCGGCATGACGCGCAGCTTCTTCGATCGGGCGCCGTATCACCTCCTGGCGCACCGCTCGCACAGCTACAGCGCGAGCGACGAAGGCTCGAAGGAGCAGGCCTTCGACTTCGACAGCGGCATCACCGTGTCGAACGGCGGGCTCAACGCGCCGCTCGGCGACATGGCGAAGTACCTCGCGTTTCTCATCGACGGCAACGACACCATCCTGAAGCGATCGTCGCTCGACGAGATGGCGGTGCCGCAGATCCGCGCCGCCGACGGCGAGGGCGGCAGCGGCGGCGACGTGCAGGCCGGGCTGTCGTGCTTTGTCGAGCGGCACGGCGGCGTCGAGCTCGTCGGCCACAGCGGCGATCAGAACGGCTTCATCTCGCACCTCTATGTTCACCGGCCGTCGCGCTCGGGCTACGTCGTCTCGTTCAACACCGACGTGACGTCGAAGCGCGATCCGCGCCAGACGACGCGCGCCGTGGACAACGAGCTGCGCGACGCGATCGCGCGCGAGTTCTGGCTCGCGGGCGGATCGCGATGACGCTCGATGGGCTCCGCCGGATCTGCATGGCGCTGAACGGCGCCGCCGAGGACGTGAAGTGGGGACAGGACTTGTGCTTCTGCGTCGGCGGGAAGATGTTCGCGGTGGTGAACCTCGAGCCGCCGCATCAGCTGAGCTTCAAGTGCACGCCTGAGGCGTTCGCGGAGCTCGCCCGATCGCGAGGGAATCGTTCCAGCGCCGTATCTCGCGCGCGCGATGTGGGTGCAGGAGAGCGAGCTCGGCGCCACGCTCGAGCGTCAAGAGATGGAGCCGCTGATCCGTTCGGCGTACGACCTGGTGGTCGCGAAGCTGCCGAAGTCGAAGCGTCCGGGCGCGGCGCCGGACGCACGAGCGAAGAGCCGGGCGTCGACGCGAGCCCGCACCCGCGCGAGGACGAAGCGGCGGTAGCCGCTACATCCACGCCGGTCCAGGCCGGCCCTTCCAGTACCACGCAATCAAATCGGTCAGCGGCGGCTCGCCGCCCAGGTCGCGCAACCGCGTGGCATTCTGGCCGCGGTGATAATGACTGTGCATCGCACACTGGGTCAGCGCCTCGGTCACGCTGATGGTCAGCGGCGGATTCGTGAACCACGGCATCGCAACACGCTCCTCGAGCCGCGCATCCGAGACGCGTTCGATGAAGCGATCGAACTGGTCGAGCGATCCGCGCGCGTAGTCCTTCAATGCCGCCAGCGACGCGAACTCCTCCGGCGTCGAGATCACGAAGCCCGAGGACCGGTCGCCCACAGCCCAGAGGAAGGCGCGCTGGACCAGATGAATGTGGTGCAGCCGATTCCTGAGCGGGGAATCCTGCGCCGCCGGCGGATGTGCTTCGATCGCCCGCCACTGTTCCGCGTCGGCCCAGACCTGATGTCCGCACAAATCGCGAAGCAGTGGGTTCATGGCGATGGAATTATCTGCAATCTTCCGGGTAGTGTCGCGCGAAAAGTCCAGCAAAACCGCGCGGCCTGGCCGTTGCATTTTCGTGCGGCATGGACCCAGCCGAATTCGATCGTCTCGTCGCCCGCGCCCGCGATCCGCGGCTGATCCCGGGGATCTACAACTACTGCGATGGACGGTGCCCGCGCTGCCCGTTCACGCAGCGGTGCCTCGCCTTTCTCGACACCGCCGAACTGAAGGCTGCCGGCGGCGATGACCGGCCGCTGGCCGACGCCGTGGAAGATTCGCTGCAGCGGACGCTGGAAATGCTGGCGGAGGCGGCGCGACGCGAATGCGTCGACGTCGGTGCGCCGGCCGACGAGGCGAATGAGACTGCGGCCGGCGACGACATCGAGCGCCACCGACGCGATCCGCTCGTCGCGCGAGCGCGGGAGTACGGCCGTCTCGCGTGGCGGATCAGCCGGGCCATCGCGCCCATTGCCACGGCTCGTGACGATGCCCAGCTGCTCGATGCCGTCGAGACAATCGAGTGGTTCTCGTCGATGATCAGCTCGAAGCTGTATCGCGCGATCTGCGGTCAGGCGGAAGGGTGGGAAGGCCGCGACGAGGCGCAGACCGATTTCAACGGCTCCGCGAAGATTGCGCTCATCGGCATCGGCCAGTCGCGGCGCGCGTGGGCGGTGCTGATGGAGGCCGGTCGCGCGACGGCGGACGGCGTTCCCGCGCGTGCGGTCGGGATGCTCGATGCGCTCGGGGCCGAGGTGCGCGAGCGGTTTCCGCGAGTGATGGAGTTCGTCAGACCCGGCTTCGACGAGCCGGAGACCGCGGCGGGCACACCGGCGCCACCGCCGCCGGTCGGGGCGCGCGATCGCAGAGCTCCGTGAGGTCGAGCGCGTTTTCAGCGGCGGCGCCGGAGCCGGTGTTGTCGAAGATGCACCAGGCGTCGACGTCGAGGGCATCCATCCGCGCGTGGAGCTGCGCGAGCGCCGCCGGCGAGTACGGCGAGAAGTACGGCCGCGGCGAGCCGTGCCAGCGGTAGTAGACGAGGCCGGGCCATCCGCCCGGACGCTCGAGGCCGGCGGCGCGCGGCGGATCAGCGGCAACGCGCGCGATTTCATTCGCAATGAACAGGCGGTCGGCGGCAGCGCCGGTCCACGTGACGTGGCGAGGCTCGCACACCACCGGGCCTGGATGCAGACGGCGCAGCAGCGTGAAGAATCGGCCGGCACGCCGCGTGTCGAAGGCGAAGGAGGGCGGCAGCTGGACCAGCAGCGGACCGAGCGTCCGCCCGAGGCCGGCGATTTCGCCGAGAAAGCGCGTCAGCGGCTCGCGCGCCCGGGTCAGCGCGCGCTCGTGGGTGATCAGCTTGGGAACCTTGACGGCGAAGCGGAACGTGGCCGGCACGCTGGCGGCCCAGCGCTGGTAGACGCCGATCGCGTGCGGGCGATAGAAGGACGTGTTGATCTCGGCGGCGTTCAGCCGGCTCGCATAGCGCTGCAGCTGAGACCCGTCTTCGCCGAAGCGATCGCGATGGATGCGCGGGATGTTCCAGCCGGCGCTGCCGATGTAGGTAGTGGAGCGGCTCACGAGTCAGTGGTACACAAAAAAAGGGCCCGACGTGTTTCGACGATCGGACCCTGGTGAATGATGCCGGCAGCGACCTACTCCCACACACGGCCGCCGAGCGTGCGAGACGGCCCAATGAACAGAGCCCATGCGCATGGGAAACTGTGCGTGCCGCTGCGCTGCCGGCGTACAAAGCGAAAGCCCGCGAACCGAACCTCGCGGGCTTTCTGACGAATAATGCCGGCAGCGACCTACTCTCCCACACAGTTTCCCATGCAGTACCATCGGCGGTAGTAAGCTTAACTTCCGTGTTCGGAATGGGAACGGGTGTGACCCTACTCCTATGACCACCGGCAAACTTGGTGCCTGGGGTCCCTCCTTCGCACGCTTTGCGAGCTTCGGCGGGCAAGCCTGTTGCGGCCTTGCACGCCGTAGCGCCGTAAGGCGCGAAGGCGGGTCGTCCCAGACAATCTTTGTAAAGAGCGAAACCGTTGGACCTAATCCTTCGGCTCGACACCTGAATATTCTGCAAACGGTAGTTTCGCCAGACCTCACTCACGCAGCGGTTTCGTTGCGTGCATAGTCCAAGGCGAAGCCTTGGACGAAAGAAAATATGGTCAAGCCTCACGGCTGATTAGTATCGGTAAGCTCAACGCATCACTGCGCTTACACACCCGACCTATTACCTGGTAATCTTCCAGGAGCCTTTAGCAGCCTTACGGCTGGGGAGATCTCATCTTGTGGAGGGTTTCACGCTTAGATGCCTTCAGCGTTTCTCCCTTCCGGACGT
>JAYVYV010000264.1:0-3642 GCA_043783985.1 Acidobacteriota bacterium
CCGTCCTTCGTGAATTTCGCGACACGCGAGTTGATGTAGCCGTCGCTGATGTAGATGTTCCCCTCGGCGTCCCAGGCGACGTCGGTCGGCTGGCGGAACTGGCCCGGTACGGGGGGCCGCGGCGGGTTCACGCGTTCCCACGGCTCGGCGTTGTCGGACGCTTCCTTCTTCCGGCCGAAGACCATCGTCACGTGGTTTTCAGGATTGATGCGGACGATCATGTCCGACCCCTTGTCGATCGCCCACAGGTTGTCGTCCTTGTCGAAGCGGATCGCGTGCGCGTAGGACCACGCGTTGAGGCCTTTGCCGACTTCACGGAGGAACTTGCCCGTCTTGTCGAAGAGCAGCACCTGCGAGGCGGTGGCGCCGTACGCCGGCCCGCCGGCGCTGTTCGAGCGCGTGAAGATCGCGACATCGCCCTTCGAGTTGACGGCGACGCCGGAGACCTCGCCGACATTCATGTCAGCCGGCAGTTTCAGGAAATTGATGTTCGCGTCGAATGGAATCTCCGGTACCTGCTGCGCGTACGACGCCGTGGCGCCGAGCAATGCGACGAGCGCGATGACCATGCGTTTCATGTGACTCTCCTGTATCTCACGACTGTATCTCACGACGTTGGACGCGGAACTCGCTGAACCCGAAGAGAAAGATGTTGCTCTGCGTGTTCTGCGGTTTCTGCGTTGATCGTCCGTCTACTGACCTGCCGTGGACGTCCTGGTCTGCGGCTTGAGCAGAAGCTTCTGCACGCGCCAGTTCAGCAGTTCCGCGACGTAGATCTCGTTCTCGCTCGGGCACGCGATCTCGTGGATCCAGCCGAACTGCTTGAGCTGATGGCCAGATTTCCCGATCGTGCCGAGCAGCTTCCCGTCCAGTGTCAGCTTGTAGATGCGGCCGGGAAAGGCGTCGGAGCTGTAGAGGAACTGCTGGCCGGTGGCATTGGGCGGCGTGACGCAGACCGCCCACGGCGCGCCGGGCGCCATGGTGGCCGATCCGGGAGGCGCGTCGGGCGCGAGGAGCCGCGCGACGTCCGGCTTGGCGCCCATCCACGGCTCCGCGTTGGGCGGCACCGGCGCGTCGATCTTGATCTCGCGGACGAACGTGTTCGTCCGCGGATCGATCACCTGGATGCGGCGGTTGCCGCGGTCGGCGACGTAGATGTTCCCCTTCGCGTCGTTCGCGATGCTGTGCGGCGTGTTGAGGTTGCCCAGCTTGCCGCCGCCTGGTTCGCCGAGCGACGCGACCCAGTCGCCGTCCTTGGTGAACTTCGCGACGCGCGAGTTGACGTAGCCGTCGCTGATGTAGATGTTGCCGTCGGCGTCCCACGCGACGTCGGTCGGCTGGCGGAACTGGCCGTTGACCGGCGGCCGCGGGGGCGTCACCCGCGTCCACGGCTCTGCTTCGTCCGACGCCTCCTTCTTCCGGCCGAACACCATCGTGACGTGGCCTTCCGGATTGATGCGGACGATCATGTCCGAGCCCTTGTCGATGGCCCAGAGGTTGTCGTCCCTGTCGAAGCGGATGGCGTGGGCGTAGGACCAGGCGTAGAGGCCTTTGCCGACTTCGCGGAGGAACTTGCCGGTCTTGTCGAACAGGAGCACCTGCGACGCGGTGGCGCCGTAGGCCGGGCCGCCCGCGCTGTTCGACCGCGTGAAGATGGCGACGTCGCCCTTCGAGTTGACCGCCACGCCGGAGACTTCGCCGACGTTCAGATCGGCGGGCAGCTTCAGGAAATTGATGTTCGCCTCGAACGGGATTTCGGGGACCGGCGGCTGCGCGTACGACGGCGCGGCGCCGAGCAGCGCGATGACGGCGATACGGGCGATGGGAGCGATGTGTATGCGTTTCACGTGGGCCTCCTCTGGCACATCGGGACGGTCGGGGCGGTCAGTATGGCGAACGGCGGGTGTCGGATCAAGGCCTATCCGCGCGCCCGTTGGGCCGCCGCGAGACGCTCGAGCAGCGGCTCGGTCTGCTGCAGCGACAGGCACGCGTCGGTGATGCTCTGCCCGTAGATCGCGGGCCGGCCGGGCACGTAATCCTGGCGGCCGTCCACGAGGTGGCTTTCGAGCATCGTGCCGAAGATCCGGCGCGAGCCGGCCGCCACCTGCTCGCAGATCGCGTCCGCGACGCCACTCTGCTTGACGTGATCCTTGAGGCTGTTGCCGTGCGAGCAATCGACCATCACGCTCTCGCGCAGCCCCTTCGAGGCGAGGCGCGCGCCGGCTTTCGCGACGTGCTCCGCGTCGAAGTTGGGTCCGGTGCGGGTGCCGCCGCGCAGGATCACGTGGCACGCGTCGTTGCCGACCGTCTGGAAAATCGCGGAGACGCCTTGTTTGGTGACCGACGGAAACCAGTGCGGCGACCGGGCCGTGAGCACGGCGTCGACGGCGATCTGCGTGCTGCCGTCGGTGCTGTTCTTGAACCCGACCGGCATCGACAGGCCCGACGCGAGCTCGCGATGCACCTGGCTTTCCGCCGTCCGCGCGCCGATCGCCACCCACGACGTGAGGTCGGCGATGTGCTGCGGGATCTGCGTGTCGAGGAACTCCGACCCGGTCGGCAGCCCGAGGTCGTTCACGTCGAGCAGCAGCTGCCGCGCGAGCCGCAGCCCCTTGTTGATGTGGAAGCTCTCGTCCAGATCGGGGTCGTTGATCAGCCCCTTCCAGCCGACGACCGTCCGCGGCTTCTCGAAGTAGGTCCGCATCACGACGATCAGGCTGTCCGAGAGACGATCGGCGATGGGCTTGAGCCGCTGCGCGTATTCGAGCGCGGCCTTCGTGTCGTGAATCGAGCAGGGGCCGACGACGACGACGAGCCGCGGATCGGCGCCTTCGATGGCGGCGGTGATCGCGGCGCGCGCATCCGACACGACGTTGGATGCGCGCTCACTGATCGGGATCTCCTCGAGGAGAATCGCGGGCGGGATCAGCGGCCGGACGTCGCGGATCCGAAGGTCGTCGGTCGGGCGGATCATGAACCGGTGATCGAGTAGCCGCGCTCCTGCGCGCGGCTGACCGCCACGATCCCGGCCGGGACGAGCCGGGCGCGATCGATCAGGTTGGCCGTGATTTCCTTGTACACGGCCTCGGGCGTGCCGCCGCTCGCGTCGGCGATGAGCCCCGCAATCGCGTGCGTCGAGAGATCGCAGATCGCAAACCGCACGCCGAGCGCCATCAGACCCGCGAGACTGCGCCCGCGCGCGGGCGCGGCAGAGGCGTCAGGCGCGGACGGCGCGTAGAAGTTCACCTTCGGCGCGTCTTTCGTCTTCGGATCGGTGAACTGCGCGCGCTTGGCCAGCGTCGCGCCGTACTTCGCCCACATCGCGTCGTTGAACGCGAACGGCGCCGAGCGGTGCCGCATGCCGACGATGACCGCGAGGTCGGCGTTCTCCAGGCCGTAGCCGCTCTTGTTCGCGGAGTAATAGTTCCCCGCGAACTGGATGGCGTCGGCCAGCGCGTCCGGCGTCGATGTGTCGAAGAAGAAGCGGTGCTTGCCAGGCAGCTGATCGAACCAGTCGTCCTTGTCGTGGCGGGCGGGCTGCCAGCGGCCGTCCGATCCCGTCTGCGCGTGGGCGACCGCCGTCCCGGCTGCGAGTGTGGCGCCGGCGGCCGATGCGGCGACGCCGAGGTTGGACAGAAACGA
>JAYVYV010000265.1:0-9638 GCA_043783985.1 Acidobacteriota bacterium
GGTGCCGCCGGCGTCGGTCACCAGCGCGGCGCAGCGCGCGAACGTTTCCCCTGTGTTGCGCACGTCGTCGGCCAGCAGGACGCGCTTGCCGGCGATCTCCCGGCGGTAGAACGGCCGCAGCGCGAAGCCGCCGGATCCGTCGTAATTGAACGGCGCGAAGCTGCAGGGTGGGTGCGTGAGGCTGCGCCGGCTGTCGAGCAGGCCGGCGATGGTGTGCGCCAGCAGCGCGCCGCCGGTGACCGGTCCGGCGACCACCTCCGCGCCCTGCACGAGATCACCCGGCATCACGTCGAGCAGGTCCTGCGCGAAACGCCAGATTGTCGACGGATGACGGAACAGCTGATGCGGGTTCAGGTACACGCGCCCGTGATAGCCGTTGCCGTAATCGAAGTGACCGTCCATCATCAGGACCCCTGACTGCTGCAGGTCCTTGAGGGCTTTCTCTCGAAGCTCGGTGCGTTTGTCCATTCAAATCCCTAGATCCTCAGATCCTTAGATTCTCAAATCCTCAAATCCTCAAATCCTCAAATCCTCAAATCCTCAAATCCTCAAATCCTCAAATCCCCATATCCTCAAATCCTCAAATTCTCAAGTCCACAGATTCGCTGACATACACCCAGCGGCCGCCGACCATCGTCGCAGCGATGCCGCCGCGCAGACGCCAGCCGTCAAACGGCATGTTCCTCGACCGCGACCGCATCGTCTTCGCGTCGATCGTGACGTGCAGGTCGGGCGCGAGGATCGTGATGTCGGCGGGCGCCCCTTCGCCGAGCGAGCCGCCGGCGACCCTGAGGATCCGCGCCGGGTTCACCGACAGCAGCTCGACCAGCCGCGGCAGCGACACGACGCCGGCGTGGACGAGGCGATCGAGGCAGAGCGAGACGGCGGTCTCCAGTCCCGTGATCCCGAACGGCGCGCGATCGAACTCGACCTGCTTTTCGTCGGCGTGATGCGGCGCGTGATCGGTCGCGATGACGTCGATGCTACCATCGGCCAGTCCCGCCAGCATCGCGTCGACGTCCGCTCCCTCCCGCAGCGGCGGGTTCATCTTCACGTTCGTGTCGTAGGCGATCGGTGCGCCCAGCATCGCGTCGGTGAGGATGAAATGGTGCGGCGTCACCTCGCACGTGACGCGCGCGCCGCGCGACTTGCCGTAGCGGACGGCATCCAGCGTCTGACGGGCGCTCATGTGCGCGATGTGCACGACGCCCTTCGTCAGCTCGGCGAGCGCGATATCGCGCGAGGCCATGATCGACTCGCACTCGCCGGGAATGCCGCGCAGTCCGAGCGCCGAGGCGTGAAAGCCTTCGTGCGCGACGCCGTCGCTTTTCAACGTTTGTTCTTCGCAGTGCTCGATGATCGGGAGGTCGAACATGCTCGCGTACTCGAGCGCGCGCCGCATCAGCATCGCCGTCGCCACCGGATGCCCGTCGTCGGTCAGCGCGACGCAGCCGGCCTGCTTCAGCTCGGCGATGTCGGCCAACTGTTCGCCTTTCTGGCCGAGCGAGACCGCGCCAATCGGGTACACACGCGCCAGGTTCGCCTCGGCGGCCTTCGCCAGGATGTACCCGGTGACGCCCGCGTTGTCGTTCACCGGGCTGGTGTTCGGCATGCAGGCGACGGCCGTGAAGCCGCCGGCGACCGCCGCCGCCGTGCCGGTCGCCACCGTCTCCTTGTGTTCCTGTCCAGGCTCGCGCAGGTGCACGTGCATGTCGATCAGCCCGGGCACGACGACGAGCCCGCCCGGCACGTCGACGACGCTCACACCGCCGTCGATCGGCAGATCGCGCCCCACGCGCGCGATGCGATCGCCGTCGATCAGCACGTCGAATACGCCGTCGCGGCCGTTGGCCGGGTCGACGACGCGACCACCTTTCAGCAACCATTTCGTCACGCGGCTCTCCTGTCGAGGCGAACGGAAAGCAGGGAGAACGGGATCGCCGTCATCTCCGCACGCGCCGTTTCCTCCACGCATTGCTAATCGACTTCGACTCCGCCGGCCAGCAGGTAGAGCACTGCCATGCGCACCGCGACGCCGTTGGCGACCTGCTCGAGAATCACCGAGTACGGGCCGTCGGCGACGTCGGAGGCGATCTCGACGCCGCGGTTCATCGGCCCGGGATGCATGATGATGACGTCCGGTTTCGCCCTCGCCACGCGCGCCTTCGTCATCCCGAACGTGTGGAAGTACTCGCGCAGCGACGGGATGAACGCGCCGTGCATCCGTTCCTGCTGGATGCGCAGCATCATGACCACGTCGGCGTCCGCCACCGCCTCGTCGACGTTCGCGGACACGCGCACGCCGAACTGCTCGATCCCCCTGGGCACCAGCGTCGGCGGACCGCTCACCCACACCTCGGCGCCGAGCTTGGTCAGCAGACGCACGTTCGACCGCAGCACGCGGCTGTGCAGCAGGTCGCCGACAATGGTGACTTTGAGCCCCTCGATGCGCTGCTTGTGCTCGCGGATCGTGAACGCGTCGAGCAGCGCCTGCGTGGGGTGCTCGTGCATCCCGTCGCCCGCGTTGATGATGCGCGACTTGCAGATCCGCGACAGGATGTGGCCGGCGCCCGACGAGGGATGGCGCAGGACGATCATGTCCGGCTGCATCGCCTCGATGTTCATCGCGGTGTCGACGAGCGTTTCCCCCTTGAGCACGCTGCTGGTCGCGACCGCGATGTTCAGTGTGTCGGCGCTGAGGCGTTTCTCCGCAATCTCGAACGAGGTCCTGGTGCGCGTGCTCGGCTCGTAGAACAGGTTGACGATGGTCTTGCCGCGCAAGGTCGGCACTTTCTTGATCGGGCGCTGCCCGATCTCGCGCATCGCTTCCGACGTGTCGAGAATCAGGTGGATCTCGTCGCTGGTCAGATCGTCGATGCTGAGGAGGTCCTTCTTCATGACTCGAGGATCTCCACTTCGTCGCGGCCGTCGATCTCGATCAGATGGACCTGCACGCTCTGCGACGGCGACGTCGGGAGGTTCTTGCCGACGTAATCGGCTTTGATGGGCAGCTCGCGATGCCCCCGGTCCACGAGGACCGCGAGCTGAATCGCTTTCGGACGCCCGAACTCGATGAGCGCGTCGAGCGCGGCCCGGATCGTCCGCCCGGTGTAGAGCACGTCGTCCACCAGCAGGATGCGCTTGTCGTCGATCGAGAAAGGAATCTCCGTCCGCCGGATCACCGGCTGCGCCGCGATCGCCGTGCGCATCAGGTCGTCGCGGTAGAGCGTGATGTCGAGCGCGCCGGTGGGCACCTCGTGATGGGAGATGTCGCGGATGGCCTGGGCGAGGCGCTTGGCCAGCGGCACCCCGCGCCGGCGGATGCCGACCAGCGCGAGCTCTTCGATCTGGTGATTGCGTTCGAGGATCTCGTGGGCGATGCGGGCGAGCGAACGGGCGATACGCTGGGCGTCGAGGACGACGGGCATCGGATACCTCTTCGCATCCTCACAGGGACGCGTTAAAGAGAACGGCGGTGATTATAGCAGTACGTCGGCTGTTCGGGTCGTCGTCGACATCGGATGGGGAGATCTCGACCGCCTGCCGTCATGGGATCCTCCAGAACTGCGCGTCGTAGTTCCACACGGTGAAGGCCAGCTGCCGCCCGTCGGGCGACCATGCCGGCTGCGTCTTGTTCGAGCGGTCCGTCGTCACCGCGACCGGCGTGCCGCCGGCGATCGGCATGCGGAACAGCTGGAAGAACCCGTCTGCCGCCGGCGCGATGAACGCGATGTCCGTTCCGTCGGGAGACACCGCCAGGCCGGGCGCATCGTGCTCCGATGCGAACCGATGCACCACGCGCTCGTCGCCGCCGTCGCGCGCGAGCGTGGTGATGACGTGCCGCCCAGGGCCCTCCTTGCTGATGACCACGATCTGCGCGCTGCCGGGGAGCCACTCGGCGTGGCTCACCTCCGCATCGGCCGCCCGGACCTCGCGCTCGACAGGCTCCATCGTGACCGCCCCTGTCTCCTGATCGAGGCCCGCCACGAACATCACCGAGCGGTGCGTCGCGCGGCTCGCCCCGTCGAACAGCAGCCATTTTCCATCCGGCGACCACCGGGGCCAGCCGACCTCGGCGCCTCGGCCCAGAAAGCTGATGCGGCGCGGCGGAGTGTCGCCCGCGGCGGGCCGGATCCAGACATCGTCGGACTGATCCTTGTGCGAGTGGAACACGATCCATTTGCCGTTGGGCGACCAGCAGAGCGCCTGATCCTCCGAGCCGGAGGCGTGCACGACGCTCGACGTCTGCGTCGCCGGCTTCTCCGGATCGACGGCGATGATGCCGGCATCCTGCGCGATGTCCGGATACCTCGCATCGTCCACGACGCGCCGCCAGGTGCCGTAGGTAATGCCGAGGAAGCGCCCGGTCGGATCCCACAACGGCGTTTCGCTTTGAAACGTCGCGAGCGGGCGGCTCGGCCCGCCCTCGGCCGCCGCGAGCGCGACCAACGTCCTGTAGCTTTGGACCTTGAACATCACGCGGCCGTCGCTGGAGACCGTCGGCGCGTACGTGTCGCGAGAGAACGACGTCAGGCGGCGCGCGCGTCCTCCCGCGATCGGCGCCGCCCACAGGTCCAGCGTGCCCGATGCATTCGCGAACGAGACGTATACGGTCGCGGCATCCGGCGAGAACGCGATCGATCCGTAGACGTCGAGATCGGGATCCGTCTTCACGGCCGCGCCGCCGCACGGGACCGTCACCCGCGCCCGGCCGTCGATCGTGGTCACGCACGCGATCCCGCCGCGGGGCGTCCAGGCGGGAAACGCGATGCGATGCGCCATGCGCTGCGCGTTCGCCGACGAGCCGTCGGCCGCGACGGTCCATAGTTCCTGCCCATCGCGGCCGTTGACGATCGCGGCGATGGATCGGCCGTCAGGCGACCACGAGGGCTGGCGCAAATCCGAGACCTTCGCGCCACGCAGCGGGTTGCCGCCGCCCCAAAGCGGGACGCGCGTGGCGTCGACGCGGTCGTACAGGGCCCAGCCGGCCTGCGTCTGGAATCCGTCGGCGAGAATCGTGCGGTTGTCCGGGCTCCACGCAATGTTCCGGATCTGCGCCTCGCCGGGCGGAAGGTCGGCGATCGGTCCGCCGCCGGCCGCGCGCACGCGGAGGAATCGTCCTTCGGAGTACGCGATCCAGCGGCCGTCCGGCGAGAGCGCTCCGGCCGGATCGCGATAGCCCACCGGCCCGAGCTGGTGGGCGTCGGCCAGCCACGTCATGCGCGCGGCGTCGGGTTGGGACACGCCTCTCGGAGCGAGCAGGAAGAGCGCCGCACCGCCCGCCGCCAGCAGCGCCAGAAGCGTCACTCCACGGTAGCTGATTTGCTTTTCTCCGCTTGAATATGCGTCGTTTCTTCGAACTGCTGCGCCGCAAGCCAGCAGATTGACGCCCACATGAACCCGATGATCCACCCGCCGAGCACGTCGCTCGGATAATGCACGCCGAGGTACACCCGGCTGATCCCCACCAGGGTCGTCAACCCCACCGCGATGCCGAGAATGTACATCTTGGTCAGCTTGGTTTCGGACGCGCGCATCAGGATCGCTCCGAGGGTCAGGTAGACGATCGCCGACTCCATGGCGTGACCGCTCGGGAAGGACGTCGAGAAAACCGCCCGCAGGTGTGGCACGATCGACGGCCGAGGACGGTTGAACACGTGCTTCATGACCGCATTCAGCAGCTCGCCGCTGAGCGATGTGATCGCGACCACGATCGCGGTGCGATAGCGCGTCTGGAGCACGAGGAACCCGGTCACCGCGCAGATCATGAGCCCCAGGACGGTCGAGCCGCCGATCGCCGTCAGATCGAGGAGCGAATCCTCCACCCACGCCGGACCGATCGGCTTGGACAGATCGCTCGGATCCCTCAACGCCTGCAGAATCTTCGTGTCGAAGGCCTGCGTGTCCCCCTCGGTCACCTCGCCGGCGAGGCTCACGAAGGCGAAGAGCAGCAGGCAGGCGCCGAGCCCGACGACGAGCCACGAGAGCTCGTGGTGTTCGAGCCGCCCGAATCTCAGCCATGGCAGCGTCCACCAGCGTGCGTCCGTGTGCGTCGATTTTCTGGGCATCTCAGCGATCGTATGTCGGGATGAACGTAATCGGACGCTCTTCGGTGAACGATTGCTGAAAAAGATCGGTTCGGGCGTAGCCGTCCATGTCCCGGCCGAGCGGAAGGCCGAGAAAATACAGAATCGTCGGCACCACGTCAACCACCGACGCGCGCGCAGGCTGCCGGCCGCGCGCCACCGCGGCGCCGTAGGCCAGCAGAAACCCGTCCGGCGCCGCCTCGTGCGTGCCGCTGATCTCCGGATCGCCGATGATCCGCTCGAGCAACCGCTTGCCGAAGCCGAGCGGTTCCATGCCGTAGCCCGACACGACGATCAGGAGATCCTCCGGGCCCAGGGTCGTCATCGCGCGCCCGATCGCGTCGTCGATCGCGCCGTAGTGCCGCTCGAGGACGGATCCGAGCCGCCGCCGTTCCTCCTCCGTGACATCGCCGAACTCTGCCGGCAGCGCGTAACGGAGAAAGTAATGGCCGATCGGGTCGAGGCTCTGATACCGCGTGAGCGTCACCTGCGGGGGCCTGGCGCGCGACATCGCCTGCGCGATGCGGTCGTACACGCGATCGGTGCGCGCCGGCGCCTCGTGCCGCGCCTCGATCGCGCCCGCGCCGCTCATCGACGCCGCCACGACCGGCGGGGCCTCGCCCAAGGCGCCCTCCATCGCCTCGAGCGCGTCCCGCTGCAGCTCGAGGGGGTAGATCGCGGACGGATCGTCGATGCCCGACGCCGTCAGCGCCACGCGATGATAGGTGTCGCCGACGACGTAGCCGCGCACGACAGGCGCCGGCTGCGTCAGCGGCCAGCCGACCACGCCCACGGTGAAGCCCTCGGTGCTGAGGATGCTCCACAGCGTACGCGTGCGGAAGGTCGCCGATGTGTGCCGCTGCTCGACGAGAAACCCGAACCGTTCGAGCCCGTGCGCAAAGCAGTAGTCCGGGAGCAGCTGCACGGCCCCGCCATCGCCCGCGAGCTGATAGATGGCGGACGAGCGGACACCGTTTTTCTGCGGCAGCTTGCCCGTCGCGACCGCGGCCCATACCGCCTCGGCCGACGTCGGGTGCAGCGTCGCCAGATGGCGTACCGCACCGGCGTCGAGGATGCGGCCGAAGTTCGGCAGCCGTCCTTCAGCGGTGGCACTCGTAATCAGGTCGAGCGACCCGCCGTCGATCGCAATCACGGTGACCCGGCCCGATACGTCCGGGCGCGTGCGGTCGAACGCCGCGTCGATCGACCGGGCCTCGAGCAGGGGGGGCACGCCGCGCCCGCGCAGCGCGAGCAGCGCCCCCACCGACGACAGCAGGAGGAGGGCGAGCAGCGCCGCCCACACGGCGCGCGCGCGGGGCGCGTTGCGGCGCAACAGCGCCAGCGCCACGCACAGGACAGCCGTCACCGCCAGCACGAGCGAGCTCTCAAAGAGCGCGCTCGTCGTGGCGGCGTCGAGCACCAGCGAAAACGTCACGAGGTTGCGCCACATCAGCACGGCGCCCGAGGCGGCCGCCGTCGCCCCGAGCCACGTCAGCACGTCGACGCTGACCCACGCGGGGGAGAACACCTCGCGCGCGAGCAGTTGCCGCAGGACGAGCAGGATGTAGCCGATCACCGTGAGGTGGACGAGGTAATACAGGCCGACGGTCGCCACGAGCGGCAGCAGCCGCGCGGGATGCAGAGGCAGGTTCGGGTTGAGATGGAGGACCAGCGCGATCACGTAGCTGGTGGCAAGCGCCGCGGCGGCCATCGAGTTGCTCAGCATCCGCAGGTACCGCATTTCGCACGGAGTATACTGCCGCGATGCCGATCGATGTGGCGGCCCGCGTGATCGCGAACCGGCCGCTGTCGAGCGATTACCACGTCCTCGCTCTGGCCGCGCCCGCGATCGCCGCCGTGGCGGCCCCTGGCCAGTTCGTCATGCTGAAACCCGGCGCCGGCGCAGATCCGCTGCTGCGCCGTCCGTTTTCCGTGTTCGAGATCCTGCGCGACGCGCACGGCACGGCCACCGGTCTCACGATCCTCAGCAAGCGCATCGGCGTCTCCACGTCGCTGCTCTACGACGCGCGCGAAGGACAGCGCGTCGATTGCCTGGGGCCGCTCGGCCGGCCGTTCACGATCGTCGATCCCCCGTCGGACGCCTGGATGATCGCCGGCGGCGTGGGCCTCGCCCCGTTCGCCACGCTCGCGCAATCGCTGCGCGCCCGCGGCGTCGCGTCGACGCTGTTCTACGGCGCCCGTCGCGCCGCGGAGCTCTTCTATCTCGATTTCTTCCGCGGGCTCGGCGTCGAGCTCGTGCTGACCACCGAAGACGGCAGCCTCGGCGAGCGCGGACGGGTGGTCGCGCCGCTCGACCGGCGGCTGGCCTCGCTCGAGCCGTCAGCGGCGGTGATGCTCTACGCCTGCGGGCCGGAAGGGATGCTCGCGGCCACCGCGCGGACCGCGATGGCATACGGCCGCCCCTGCGAGGTGTCGGTGGAGCGGATCATGGGCTGCGGCCTCGGCGGCTGCTACAGCTGCGTCGTCCCGATGCGCGGCGACGATGGCGCCTTCCATCACGTGCGGTCGTGCCTCGCGGGGCCGGTGCTGAAAGCGGACCAAGTACAGTGGGACTGAGTCAACACAAAGAACACGAAGGACACCAAGAAAAGAAAGACCTGACCTTGGTGTCCTTTGTGTCGGTTCAGCGCTGATATGGATCTCTCCGTCCAGATAGGCTCGCTCCGCCTCAAGAACCCCCTGATCGCCGCCAGCGGCTGCTTCGGCTACGGCGTCGAGTATGCCGACATCGTCGACCTGTCGAGCCTGGGTGCGATCGTGTCCAAGGGGCTGTTCCTCGAGGGCCGCGAAGGACACCCCGCGCCGCGAATCGTCGAGACGCCCGCCGGCATGCTGAACGCGATTGGTCTGCAGGGGATCGGCGCGCAGCGGTTCATCGACGAAAAAATGCCGGAGCTCCGCGCGCGGGGTGCGACGGTGATCGTGAACGTGTGCGGCACGACCGTCGACGAGTACGTCGAGGTGTCCCGCAGGCTGTCGGACGCGGAGGGGGTCGGCGCGATCGAGCTGAACATCTCCTGCCCGAACATCAAGGAGGGCGGGATTCAGTTCGGCTGCAGCCTCAACGGCACCTTCGACGTCGTCAGCGCCGTGCGCAAGGTGACGCGCCTGCCGGTGATCCCGAAGCTGACGCCGAACGTGGCCGACGTCGCGTCATTCGCCCGGGCCGCGGAAGAGGCGGGCGCCGACGCCGTGTCGCTGGTCAACACGTTCCTGGCGATGATGATTGACGTCGAGACGCGCAAACCAAAATTATCGAATGGCGTGGGCGGCCTGAGCGGCCCCGCGATCCGGCCGATCGCCGTCCGCATGGTGCACGAGTGCCGGCAAACCGTGAAGATCCCCGTGATCGGCATGGGCGGGATCGCCGACGCCCGTGACGCGCTCGAGTTCATCATCGCGGGCGCCAACGCTGTCCAGGTCGGCACCGCGAATTTTGTCGACCCGTTCCTCTGGCCGAAACTGCTCGGCGGTATCGTCGACTACGGGGAGCGCCACAATGTCGCCCGTATCAGCGACCTCGTCGGCACG
>JAYVYV010000266.1:0-3638 GCA_043783985.1 Acidobacteriota bacterium
ATCGTCGTCACCGGCGAGGCGGTGGTGCGGCGCGCGCCCGATATCGCGTTCATCACCGTCGCTGTCGAGACCCGAGCGAAGAGCCCGCGCGACGCTCAGCGCCAGAATGCGGATGCGATGGCCGCGGTGGTGAAGCGGATCGGCGACGCCGGTGTGCCTCGCGATGCCTTGCGGACGATGGGGGTGCGGCTCGAGCAGCAGTTCGACAACGCGAACGGCCGGCGTGTACCGCGCGAATTCCTGGCGCGCAACGCGCTCGAGGTCACCGTCGGCGACGTGGCGCGCGCGGGAGAGATCGCCGACGCCGCCGTGCAGGCCGGGGCCACGTCGCTGGAGGGCATCCGGTTCGACCTCAAGGATCGCGCGGGCGCGGAGCGCGAAGCGACGCGCCTGGCCGTGATCGAGGCGCGGGGCCGAGCCGATGCCGCCGCGGCCGGGGCCGGCCGCGCGATCGACCGCATCCTCAGGATTGAACAAGGCGGGTCGAGCGGGCCCGCGCCACGTCCGATGCTCCGCATGGCGGCCGAGGCGGGGACCGTCGTCGAAGCCGGCTTGATCGAGGTCAGGGCCGACGTCACGATCACCGTGGCGATGAAATGACGGCCGACAGCCCGCAGCCGCAGGCCCTCACACCGGACGGTTACGCAAAAGCCCGGCGTCATTTGATGCGGCGCGATCCGATCCTCGGGGCTGCGATCAAGTCGATCGGCGCGTGCGGGATGGCCGAGCGGCAGCGCAAGGATCATCTGAGCGCGCTTGTCGGAGCGATCGTCAGCCAGCAGCTGTCGACGAAGGCGGCCGCGACGATCTTCGGGCGCCTGGTTGCCCTGTTTCCCGACCAGCACATCCCGGACGCGGCGGCGATCGCCGCGCGCAGCGACGAGGAGTTGCGGTCGGTCGGCCTCAGTGGACAGAAGGTCGGCTATCTGCGCGACCTGTCGGCGCGCATCATGGACGGACGGCTGCGGCTCGACGAGCTCGAGTCGCTTCCAGACGACGCCGTAATCGAGCGGCTCGTGTCGGTCAAGGGGTTCGGGCGATGGACCGCGGAGATGTTCCTGATGTTCCGTCTGCACCGCCCCGACGTGCTGCCAGGCGGCGATCTCGGGATCGTCGTCGCGATTCAGCGGCTGTACCGGCTGAGGAAGCGGCCGGACGCGAAGCGCGTGCTGAAGATCGGCGAGGCCTGGCGTCCGTATCGATCGGTCGCGTCGTGGTATCTGTGGCAGACCCTTCGGGAAGTTAAAAATAAAAAGTGAAACTGAAAACCTGAAGGTTTTCAGTTGTTAGGTTTTGAGTTTGATCCATAGCACCCCGTATCCGAGTGCGATGGCGATGAGCGTCCCGCGCTCGCTGAACAGCGTCGCGCGCCACGAAAACCCTTCCGTGCGCCGGCGCAACCCGCGGTCTCGCCGGTTGAACGCCGGCAGCCAGCGCGGAACCCGTTGCGCGTAGTCCTCGTACACCTGGCCCAGGCGCGCTTCCAGCAGCGTTTCCTCCCACCGGACGATCGCGTGGTACTCCAGGCCGAGCAGAACGAGGAGCACCGGCGCGAGCCAGACGAGGCGCGCCGTCAGCGCGAAGCCGACCCATAGCGCGATGTTGCCGGCGTAGAGCGGGTTCCGGATCACGGCGAAGGGCCCGGTCGCGACCAGCGGCCCCAGACGATCGCTCCGGGTGCGCGAGATCGCGCCGATGTGGTGCACGCCCCACACGCGAATCAGCTCCCCGATGGCCGTGAGAGTCACCCCCGTCCCGACGAGGAGCGCCGACGGGGGCGCCTCGCCGATCCGCAGCGTCAGAATGACAATGGCGACCGGCAGGGGAAGCCAGGTGCGGTGGCGGAAAAGCCAGCCGCCGAGCCGGGTGGCGGTATCGGGTTGGGTCGTCACGGAATTCGGGCCAGTTTGACAGGGTTCGCGAGGTTGATAAAATCAGGACTAGTTCGGTCGGATATCGACATGACCTCAACTGACACATCATCGGTCTTGAATCGGGCGCCCGATTCCTCCGTCCTCGACATGATCGGGCGGACGCCGCTCGTCCGGCTGCACCAGTTCGAACGCGAGAACCCCGGCGTGGAGCTGTATGCCAAGGCCGAATGGCAGAACCCCGGCGGATCCGTCAAGGATCGCGCCGCGGCGCGGATGATCCTCGAGGGTGAAGCGTCGGGCCAGCTCACGGCCAACCGCATCATTTTGGACGCGACGTCGGGCAACACCGGCATCGCCTACGCCATGGTCGGCGCGGCGCGTGGGTACAGGGTTACGCTGTGCATGCCGGAGAACGCCAGTCCCGAACGGAAGCTGATTCTTCGCGCGCTCGGCGCCGAGCTGATCCTGACCAACCCGCTGGAGAGCACCGATGGTGCGATCCGCGAGGCGCGGCGGCTGTATGCCGGGGATCCCGATCGCTATTTCTACCCGGACCAGTACAGCAACGACGGCAACTGGCGCGCGCATTACGACACGACGGCGCCGGAAATCATCGAGCAGACCAGCGGGCGCCTCACGCATTTCGTCGCCGGCCTCGGCACCAGCGGCACGTTCGTCGGCACCGGCCGCCGGCTGCGGAAGTTCAGCGCGGGCATCAAGCTGATCTCCTTTCAGCCGCAGGGGCCGTTTCACGGCCTCGAAGGGCTGAAGCACATGGAGTCGGCGATCGTGCCGGCCATCTACGATCCGTCGCTCGCCGACGAGGATCTGCGGATCGACACCGAACGCGCGTACCGGATGGTCCGTCGTCTTGCGCGCGAGGAAGGACTGCTCGCCGGCATCTCGTCGGGCGCGGCGGTCGCGGCGATGCTGGACGTCGCGAAGCGGCTCGATCGCGGCGTCATCGTCACCGTGTTTCCCGACGGCGCGGAGAAGTACCTGAACGAGACATTCTGGACGCTGGATGAGTAGCCACCCGCTGACGATCACGTCCGCGGTGGAGGCGGCGATCCGGCTGCACGGCGAGCAGACGTACCCGCACGAATGCTGCGGCGCGCTGGTCGGCGGCGATGGCGCCGTCACGGCGATCGTCGCGCTGCCGAACACGACCGACGAAGGGCCGCGACGCAGGTTTCTGGTGCGGCCGTCGGACTATCAGCTGTCCGAGCGCCGCGCGGCCGAGCTCGGCGGCGAGCTGCTCGGGTTCTACCATTCGCATCCGGACCATCCCGCGCGGCCGTCGCAGTACGACCTGGACCACGCGTGGCCGACGTTCGCGTACATCATCGTGGCCGTGGAAGGCCTGGCCCGCCATGCCGCAGACGGCGCGGCGGCGGAAGGCGCGACGGCGGCAACGGCCACCGACATGACCGTGTGGTATCTGCAGGAAGATCGTTCACGCTTCGAAGAGGGCATTCTCAACCATGGCGAAGATTCTCATTCCGACCCCACTCGGGCCGTACACGGATAAGCAGGACGCGGTTGACGTGTCGGGCGCGACGGTGCCGTGACCGCGATCGTGGCGCTGCCCAACACCACCGACGAAGGGCCGCGCCGCCGGTTCATGGTGCGGCCGTCGGACTACCAGCTCGCGGAGCGGCGCGCGACCGAGCTCGGCGGCGAGCTGCTCGGGTTCTACCATTCGCATCCGGACCATCCCGCGCGGCCGTCGCAGTACGACCTGGACCACGCGTGGCCGACGTT
>JAYVYV010000267.1:0-9623 GCA_043783985.1 Acidobacteriota bacterium
CGCGCTGGTCGCCGAACCCCGGGACGGTGTTGCCCTGTGCGTTCGGCTCCTGCCGGAGATCGCGCTGGAAGGCGTAGTAGCCGTGCAGGTCGTCGTTCCTCGCGAGCGTGTGCCGTAGGTCGATCGTGTACTGGTCGATGTTGACCGGGGCGATGCCCGAGGCCAGCAGCCGCGCCTGGCCGTTGGCGTCGGTGGTGTTGCCCACCGGGATGTACTGGAGGAGCCGCCGCGCCAACGGATCGGTCACCCCGGCGCGCTGCGCTTCGGTCAGCACGCCCGAATTCAAATCGACGCCCTGGACATGGCGCAGCCCTTCGTAGCTGAAGAAGTAGAACGTCCTGTTCTTCACGATCGGGCCGCCGAGGTTGAAGCCGAACTGCTTGCGGTTGAACGGCGACTTCGGATTCGGCTCGGGGTTGAAGTAGTTCCGCGAGTCGAACTTGTCGTCGCGGTAGAAGTCGAAGACCTCGCCGTGCATCGCGTTGGCGCCCGACCGCGTCGCGACGTTGACGATCGCGCCGGAGTTGCGGCCGTACTCGGCGCTGAACGTCGAGTTGTCGACCTTGAACTCCGACACCGTGTTGATCGACGGCTGGAACGTCACCTGGCTGTTCGAGAGATCGTTCAGGTTGATGCCGTTGAGCATGAAATTGACGGAGGTCTCGCGGTTGCCCGCCGAGAAGAACGAGAAGGATCCCTGGCCGCGCAGCGGCGCGCTCAGGCCGGCGTTCTGCGGCGGGGTCACGCCGCCGGGCATCAGCGGGCCGAGGTCCACGAAGTGCCGGCCGTTCAACGGAATCTCCTGCACCGTGCGCTCGGCCATCACCTGGCCGACCGACACCGTGGCCGTCTCGATGAGCGGCGAGGCCCCGGTCACGGTCACGTTCTCGGCGAGCGTCCCGACGTTGAGCTTCACGTTGAGAACCACCGTCTGCGCCACGCCCAGATCCAGCTCCCGAGTCTGTTCGGAAAATCCGTCGATGTGGCTCACCACCCGATAGTGGCCCGGTTGCAATGACGCCGCCACGTACTCGCCGGCGGCCGTCGTCGTCACCACGCGCTCGGTCCCGTTGGCCGTGTTGCGGATCGTCACCGAGACGCCCGGCATGACCGCATTCTGCGCGTCGGTCACCGTGCCCTGGAGCGTGGCGGTCGACTGCGCGCGCGCGGCCGGCGCGGTGACGAGACCGATCGCGATGACGGCTGCGCCAATGAATCCAAGTCGCGGCATGCGCGTTCCTCCATGCTGGGTGGTTCCGGGGTTCTCCGCGGAGTGCGTGCAGATGAAATACGGCGTTTGGGAAGGGATGTCAACGCACAAGAATGTCTCGACGCACGGTACCAAACGATTTTTCGCGGCGATCCAAAAATCCCGCGGCATCGGTGCCTACAAAGGGATGTTCCCGTGCTTTTTCGGCGGGTTCTTGTCGCGTTTGTTGTCCAGATTATTGAGCGCCGTAATCAGCTTGCGGCGGGTCTCCCGGGGACGGATGACCTCGTCGACGAAGCCGCGTGCAGCCGCGATGTAGGGATTGGCGAACTTCTCGCGGAACTCTTCCACCTTCTCGGATCGCGCGGCGACCGGATCCGCCGCGGCGTCGAGCTCGCGTTTGTACAGGATGTTCACGGCGCCTTCCGGGCCCATCACCGCGATTTCGGCCGTCGGCCACGCGTAGTTGAAGTCGGCGCGAATGTGCTTGCTCGACATGACGCAGTACGCGCCGCCGTATGCCTTGCGGGTGATGACGGTGACCTTGGGCACCGTCGCTTCGGCGAACGCGAACAGCAGCTTCGCGCCGTGCCGGATGATGCCGCCGTACTCCTGCACCGTGCCCGGCAGGAACCCCGGCACGTCCTCGAAGGTGACGAGCGGGATGTTGAAGGCGTCGCAGAAGCGCACGAACCGGGCGGCTTTCACCGACGCATCGATGTCGAGCGTTCCGGCGAGCACCGCCGGCTGGTTGGCGACGATGCCGATCGGGCGGCCGTCCAGCCTGGCGAAGCCGACGAGGATGTTCTTCGCGTAGTGGTGGTGCACCTCCAGGAAATAGCCTTCGTCGACGATGAGGTGGAGCACGTCGAGCATGTCGTACGGCTGGTTCGGCGACGCAGGCACGATCCGGTCGAGCGCCGGATCCTCGCGGTCGGCGGAGTCGGTGGTCCGCGCCCTCGGCGGGTCGTCGAGGTTGTTCGACGGCATGAACGACAGCAGGTCGCGAATCAGCGCCAGGCACTCGCGGTCGTCCACGGTCGCGAAGTGCGCGACGCCGCTCGTCGCGTTGTGCGTCATCGCGCCGCCGAGCTCCTCCTTCGACACTTCCTCGTGCGTCACCGTCTTCAGGACGTCGGGGCCGGTGACGAACATGTAGCTGGTATCCTTCACCATCACGATGAAGTCGGTAATCGCCGGCGAGTAGACCGCGCCGCCGGCGCACGGGCCCATGATCGCGGAGATCTGCGGGATGACGCCGGAGGCGAGGGTGTTGCGGAGAAAGATGTCGGCGTAGCCGCCGAGCGACAGGACGCCTTCCTGGATGCGGGCGCCGCCGGAGTCGTTCAGACCGACGATCGGCGCGCCGAGCTTCATCGCGAGGTCCATCACCTTCACGATCTTGGCGGCGTTGGTCTCCGACAGCGAGCCACCGAACACCGTGAAGTCCTGCGCGAACGCGAACACCTGCCGCCCGTCGATCAGACCGTGGCCGGCGACGACGCCGTCGCCGGGAACGACCTGATCCTGCATGCCGAAGTCGATGCAGCGATGGGTGACGAGCTTGTCCACTTCCTCGAACGTGCCCGGGTCGAACAGCAGTTCGATGCGCTCGCGCGCCGTCAGCTTGCCGGCGTCGTGGTGCCGCTTGAGCCGCTCGTCGCCGCCGCCCAGCTCGGCGCGGCGTTCGAGATCGGCGAGGACGTCTTCTGGTTTCATAGTAGCTTTCAGCGGTCAGCCGTCAGCTATCAGCACGGCGGGCTGACAGCCGAGAGCCGAGAGCTACGCCTTGACGGCCTGAGAGGTTTCCCAGTCCTTGAGGAATTTCTCGAGGCCGATGTTCGTCAGCGGGTGGTTGAACAGCTGATCGATCACCGCCGGCGGGCAGGTCGCGATGTCCGCGCCCATCTTCGCCGCCTCGATCACGTGAATCGGGTTGCGCGCGCTGGCCACCAGGATTTCGGTGGCGAAGTCGTAGTTGTTGTAGATCTGGACGATCTCCCGAATCAGCTCCATCCCGTTGGTGCCGACGTCGTCGAGCCGGCCGACGAACGGGCTGATGTAGGTGGCGCCGGCCTTGGCGGCGAGCAGCGCCTGGGCCGCCGAGAAGCACAGCGTCACGTTGACGCGGATGCCTTCGCCCGACAGCGTCTTGCACGCCTGGATGCCGGCCCGGGTCAGCGGCACTTTCACGATCATGTGCTGATCGATCTTCGCGATCTCGCGCCCCTGCTGCAGCATGCCGGCGACGTCGACGGCCGTCACCTCGCCACTGACCGGACCCTTGACGATGTCGCAAATCTTCTTCAGGTTTTCGCGGTAGTCCCCCGGCTCCTTCGCGAGCAGCGTCGGGTTCGTGGTCACGCCGTCGATGATGCCGATCGCGACCAGTGCTTCGATGTCCTTGATGTTGCCGGAGTCGATGAACAGTTTCATAAACGGCACTCCTGGAATTTCAGAGTTCAGAGTTCAGAGTTCAGATTGATTTCAAGATTGATTTCAGATTGATTTCAGATTGATTCCAATTTGATTTCCCAGAATCTGAAATCTGAAATCCTAAATCTGAAATCTCATGTTGTTTCGTCCATGACCGGGTTCGTGAGCTCGCCGACGCCCTCGACCTTGATGGTGACGGAATCGCCGGCTGCGAGCGGTCCGATTCCCTCGGGGGTGCCGGTCGAGATGATGTCTCCCGGCTCGAGCGTCATCACGAAGGTGATGTATTCCACCAGGTGCTCGATCGGAAAAATGAGATGCGTCGTGCTCGAGGCCTGCCGGCGCTCGCCGTTGACCCACCCCTCGACCGCGCGTGGCTCGCGTCCGAGGCCCACCGCGATGCACGGTCCAATCGGCGCAAAGGTGTCGAACCCCTTGCAGCGCGTGTACTGCGGCTCCCGTTTCTGCAGGTCACGCGCCGTCACGTCGTTCACGCAGATCAGCCCGAGGATGTACTCCCACGCGTTCGCCGCGGCCACCCGGTGCGCGCGGCGCCCGATGACGAGGCCCAGCTCGGCTTCGTGATCGATGCGTCCGACGCCCGGCGGCCGGCGGATCGTCTCTCCCGGCCCGATGACCGCGGACGGTGGCTTGATGAACAGCAGCGGCTCGGCCGGGAGCGCCTTGCCCACTTCCCCCGCGTGATCCTTGTAGTTGAGGCCGACGCACACAATCTTCGACGGCGTGACCGGTGCGAGCAGCGTGACGCCCGCCAGTCCGCCGCGCACCGCCGGACCGGCCGACAGCCCGGCGAACGGCGTGCCGGACGCGCGGCGCAGCTCGCCGCCGCGTTCGACGGCGTAGAAGGTCTCGCCGTCCTGCATGACCCGGTACAGGCGTTCGATCACGGTCCGCGAATTCTAGATCATTACCGCGCGGTTTCGACGACGCGGAGCGACGGAGCGCTCGAGTTGCCGGCCTTGTCCACCGCGCGCACGGCATAGACGTAGGCGATGCCGGGCTGCACCCCGTCCTTGAACGACGGCTCCACGATCGGCGCCGGCGTGATCGCCTGGAGCGTCTCGGCCGGCTCGACGCCGCGCAGCACGATGTAGCCGGCCAGATCCTTCTCGCCGTTCGGCTCCCAGATCAGGTTGATCGCGCCCTCGGTCGAAATCGCCTTGAGATCCTTCGGCGTCGCGGGCGGAAACGTGTCCACCAGCGTCTCGCACGTCGCCGGCGGCGCCTCGCTCTCGATCGTCTCCCCGCCGATCGTCTCGGCCGCGACGACGACGTAGCAGCGCTTCTCGCCCCAGACGATGCGGCTGTCGGTGTAGGTGGGAGCGGCCAGCGGCGCCGCCGTGAGCTTGACGGCCGCGTCGGGATGCGTCGTGTCGTAGACGAGGTAGGTGATCGCGGGTCGCGTGATGCCGCCGATGGCCAGGGACTCCAGCAGGCCGTCCGAGGCCGCCGCGGTCGCGACGGGCGGCCACGTCAGCGTGATCGCGGCTTCGTCGTACGCGATCCTGGCGCCGGACGGAGGGAGTGGCGGGGGCGCGAGCGGAACGATCACGCGCCTCGACAACGGTCCCTTCCGGCCGCGCGCCGACGTCCCGAACGCCGCGTACGTCCGCACCGTGACCGCCGGCGGCGGTCCGAGCAGCGGGCCGTCGCTGCGCGTCTCGGCGGCCGCGGGCGGCGCGTTCCTGTCCGGGGGCACGGCGACCGGCGTGAGCATCTCGCGCGTGAGCGCTTCCCTGACGCGCGCGATCGCGCCCTGGTCGAGGCCCGCCCCCTCCGGCGCATCCACCTCGTCGGACGGGTCGTCCGCGTCGGCGGTGAGATTGGGATCGCGCGGCGCCTTGACCGCCACGGCGCCGACCTTCGTGCCGAACTTCAACAGGTTCGCGTCCGACAGGGGCGGCACGGTGACCGGCGCGGTGATCGCGTAGACGTCGGCGCTCGCCACGTTGGCCGGGCGCGTGCCGTCCGTGTTGACGTCCGGGACGGTGAACGACAGTTCGACCTTGTCGCCCCGGCGCGCCGCCGCCAGATCGGCCGGCGGCGCCGGCAACTTCACGAGCGGCGGGAGCGGCGGGCCTTTCTTGCCGCAGCCGGCGATCAGGAACGCAAAGGCCGCGAAGCACGCAAAGAAAAGCCAGGGTTTGCTTCGCGAGCTTTGCGAGCTTTGCGTTCCCTGTCGACGCCGGTCGATCACAGAATGTACCGAGACAGGTCTTCGTTCTTCACGATGTCGGCGAGCATCGTCGTGACGTAGGCCTCGTCGATCGTCACGTGTTTCTCGGCGAGGTCGGGCCCTTCGAACGAGATGTCGTCCAGCAGCTTTTCGAGCACGGTGTGCAGGCGGCGCGCGCCGATGTTCTCGGTGCGCTCGTTCACCGTCTGCGCGAAGTCGGCGATCGTCCGGATCGCCCCGTCGGTGAACCCGAGCTCGATCCCTTCCGTGTCCATCAGCGCGATGTACTGCTTGATCAGCGCGTTGCGCGGCTCGGTGAGGATGCGGACGAACTCGTCCTTCCCGAGCGCCTCCAGTTCGACGCGGATCGGAAACCGCCCCTGCAGCTCGGGGATGAGATCGGAGGGCTTCGAGACGTGGAACGCGCCGGCCGCGATGAAGAGGATGTGATCGGTGCGGACCATCCCGTACTTCGTGTTGACCGTCGTCCCTTCGACGATCGGGAGGATGTCGCGCTGCACGCCCTCGCGGCTCACGTCCGGGCCGTGCGATCCTTCGCGCCCCGCGATCTTGTCGATTTCGTCGAGGAAGATGATGCCGGCCTGCTCGACGCGCTCGATCGCCGCGCGCGCGACGCTGTCCATGTCGATCAGCTTCTGCTCTTCTTCCTGCGCCAGGTACTCGAGCGCCTCGGGGACCTTCAGCTTGCGCTTCTTGTGCTTGCCCTGGAAGAGCCCCGGCAGCATGTCCTTGAGGTTGATGTCCACCTCTTCGACCGACGACCCGGCGATGATCTCGAACGACGGAAACGATTTCTCGCGCACGTCCAGCTCGACGATGCGCGCGTCGAGTCGCCCCGCGCGCAGCTGCTCGCGGAACCGGTCGCGCGTCTGCTGCGGCATGTCCCGGGCGGCGGCCGGTTCCTCGTCCGGGGCGACCTGACGCGGCGGCGGCAGCAGGATGTCGAGCAATCGATCCTCGGCGTTCTGCCGGGCCTTGCCGCGCACCTCCTCGAGCCGTTCGCCGCGCACCATGTCGACGCCGAGCTCGGCCAGGTCGCGGATCATCGACTCGACGTCGCGCCCGACGTAGCCCACCTCGGTGAACTTCGACGCCTCCACCTTGAGGAACGGCGACTGCGCCAGCTTCGCGAGCCGCCGGGCGATCTCCGTCTTGCCGACGCCCGTGGGCCCGATCATCAGGATGTTCTTCGGCGCGATTTCCTCGGCGAGCTCGGGGGCCAGCTTCTGCCGGCGCATCCTGTTGCGCAGCGCGATTGCCACCGCGCGCTTGGCGGCGGCCTGGCCAACCACGTGCTTGTCCAGCTCGGCGACGATTTGTCGAGGCGTCAGCGTCCCCGCGGATGACCGGGTCGTTTCGGGCAGGAGGATGGCCACCTAGAGTTCCTCCACCGCAACGGTCGCGTTCGTATAGATGCAGATCTCGCCGGCGATCGCCATGGCCTTCTCCGCGATTGCACGCGCGTCGAGGTCGGTGTTGTTTGCCAGCGCCTTGGCGGCGGCGAGCGCGTACGGGCCGCCCGATCCGATCGCCACGATGCCATCGTCTGGCTCGATGAGATCACCGTTGCCGGAGAGCAGGAACGTCGCCGTCTTGTCGAGGACGATCAGCATCGCTTCGAGCCGGCGCAGGATGCGATCCGAGCGCCAGTCCTTCGCCAGCTCCACGGCGGAGCGCTCCAGGTTGCCGCGGTACTGCTCCAGCTTGGCTTCGAAGCGCGAGAACAATGCAAAGGAATCGGCGGCGGAGCCGGCAAATCCGGCCAGAACGCGGTCGTTGTACAGGCGGCGTATTTTCTTCGCGCCGTGCTTGACGACGGTCTGGCCGAACGTCACCTGGCCGTCCCCCGCCAGGACGGCCCGGTCGCGATGACGGACGGCAAGAATTGTCGTGCTGTGAAACATCGATCTTCTGACTGTATCGGCCCGCGAATCAGGGTGTCAAGAAAACGGGACGCGTGGCCACCCGCGAGGACACAAAATTCAGGTTAGTACGTGCAAATCGAACGTTTTAGGCGGATACTGGAATCCTCGCCGTGGCAGGCGGGTTGCTGGTTTCACAAGAGAGGTTCTTCGCCATGACAACAACTCTTCCGCTGTTCGGCAGGGCCGCCCTGGCGGCGATCGTCTCGGCCACGCTTTTCGCGGCGCCCGCCTTCGCGCAGGCACAGGCTCAAGGACAGGCCGGGGACCGGGGTGAAACCCGCGGCAGCGGGGGCGGCGGCGCCAGCGCGCCCGCGGCGGCTCCCCATGCGAGTTCAGCGCCCAGCAGCGGATCCAGCGCGCCGGCCACCGGTAGCGGCGGCGGAGGGAACGGCGGAGGCGGCGGATACGGCGTCTCGCGCAGCGGCGGCGATGGCGACGGATCGCGTCCGCGCGCCACCGGCGGATCGGGCGCGTCGAGCGGGGGCGGATACAGCAACGGCGCCGGCAGCGTCCCGAACCAGGGCGCTGGCGGACGTCAAGGTTCGGGACGCGCGATGCCCCGGGACGGCGGCAGCGCCGCGGGCGGTACGGGGACCGGCACTGGCGACGGCGTGCCGACCTACGCGCGCCCGCGCGACGGACATAACCCGGTCGGCACGGCGGTCCCGCGCGGGTCGGTCCCGATGGCACCCACCGGCGGAACAGGCGGTGTCCTCAACCCGGGCTACTACGGCGGCTACGGCTACTACGACCCGTGGGGCTACGATCCGTACGGGTACGGCGGCGGATACGGCGGGTACGGCGGCAGCTACGGCGGCTACTACGGCGGCTACTACGACCCCTGGTTCGGCGGCTACCAGGCGTCGCCGCAGTCGAGCTACTCGTCGGACGACGAAGGGTCGCTCAAGCTGAAGATCAAGCCGCGCAACGCCGAAGTCTACGTCGACGGTTATTTCGTCGGCATCGTGGACGATTTCGACGGCATCTTCCAGCGTCTCCACCTCGAGTCGGGCGCGCACCGAATCGAGATTCGCGCGATGGGTTACGAGACGCTCGCCTTCGACGTGCGCATCACGCCCGAGCACACGACCACGTACACAGGTGAACTCACACGCATCCGGTAAGGTAAAACTCGTCGCGGCCGTCTCGGGTGTCTACGACGCGGTGGTCGGCGTCGTGATGCTGGCGGGGCGGCCGCTTCTCGCCCAGCTCTTCGATGTCTCGCTGCCGACCCCGCCCATCCACGCCGATCTGAACGGCCTCTTCCTGCTTTGCATCGCCGCCGGCTACCTGATTCCGTATCGCGATCCGCGCTCCTTCGGCGGGCGCGCGTATCTGTGGATCATGGGTCCGTTGCTCAAAGGCGCGGGCGCGGCCGCGTTCCTCATGGATTACGCGATCCGGCAGTCGCCGCGGTCGTTCCTGCTGTTCGCGCTGAGCGACGGGACGCTCGCGCTGCTCACCCTCGCAGTGCTCGTCACTTCGTCAAGAGCTGACGCGTAATCGGGTACGAGCCCAGGAGGACCCACTGCGTGGACCCGTACTTGCCGAACAGCTCCACTTTCGCATCGACGAAGTGGGTGTTCTGCAGCATCTCCTGCCGCGACTGCTCGCTGCCCGTGTAACCGAGCTGTGACTTGACGGTGATGGGGTCGGACGTCGCGCCGGGCGCGAGTCCGTCAGACCCTGCGGCGGTGAGAAACCCGCTGCCCCACTCGGTGTTCTCGCCGACGCGGCGGAAGAGCGCGTTGATCTGCAGCGTCACGAGCTTCTGGTCCGACGTGTTGTGCAGGGTGAAGACCACGGTCGGGACGAGCTTGCTCTGGCCGTTGAC
>JAYVYV010000268.1:0-3613 GCA_043783985.1 Acidobacteriota bacterium
TCACGGTTCCGCCATCTGGTCGTCCTTTTCGGCGACGCTGCGTCGGCCGTTGTCATCAAGGCGCACGAAGGCGACGATCGAGGGATTGTCGAGACCATCCTGTGCGGCGACGGCAAAGACCTCGAAAAACTCTATGTCCCGGGAACGGGCTTCCGTTTCCGTCCCTACACCAGTCCCGAACAGTTCGCGCGGGGCGACCATGTGCCGGTGATGGACGGCAAGGCCGTGTTCAAGATGGCCACGACCAGGATGATCGAAGTGGCGACCGAGGTGATGAAGCGTCACGGCGTTACCGTGTCGGATCTGTCTCTGGTTCTTATGCACCAGGCCAACATGCGGATCAACGAATACTGCGCGAAGCAGTTGGGGATTCCCGCCGAAAAGATCGTCCACAACATCGAACGCTACGGCAACACCACGGCGGCGACGATCCCGCTGGCGTTGGACGACGCGCTGAACTCGGGCCGGCTCAAGAAGGGGCAGCTCGTCCTGCTCGCCTCGGTCGGCGCCGGGTTCACCGTCGGGGCAGTCCTTCTTCGCTGGGGGTTCTAATGCTCGTGTGCGTTGCGGCGGAGTCGCGCGACGTCGGAATCGCTCGACGCGGGCAGATGAACAACAAGTCGCCTTTCATCAATGAACTCCTCGTCGAGAAGGGATTTTGACGTACGGTCTGTCGGACACCTTCTGAAGGGACAATTCGAGATGGCCATCACTCGTTCTCGCGCGCCGGTGGTGCTCGCCGCGATGGTGGTCTCTGTCTGCGCCTTCACGCCCCCGCTCGCCATCGGTGTTCACGGCGCGGACCGCGCCGGAATCACGGCGCGCGAATTCCTCGTCGAGCCGCCGACGCTGATCAACCTCGGCTTCGAGTGGTTCGTAGACGGCGACGACAACCGGAATGCGACGGTGCAGGTCACGTACCGGAAGACGGGCGATACCAGCTGGCAGCAGGCGCTGCCGCTGCTGCGCCTGCAGGGCGAGCGGATCAAGCAGGGTCAGCAGATTGACGTGACCGCCCCCAACATGTTTGCCGGGAGCATTCTCGACCTCGAGCCGGACACGAGCTACGACACGCAGTTCGTGCTGACGGATCCTGACGGCGTCAGTGGAGAGAGCCGCAAGATCGTCATCGTCCGCACACGTCCCGAGCCGATGCCCGCCGGCGGAGGCAAGGTGTACCACGTCTACCCCGCGGGATTTAAGGGACCGAAGACGGAGCCGAGCTTCGAGGGGCTGATGTGCGCCTACAACCTGACGTGCGCCGGCACCGATTGGGCAACGGCCGGCCGGCCTCGCGTCAAGCCGGGCGACACGATTCTCGTGCACGCGGGGCTCTACAAATACAACCGGTTCGAATACACAAACGATCCGTCGGTGAACCGCACCGTGCCACTCGACGGCACGTATTACCTCACCGCCGCCGGCACGCCCGATCGGCCCATCGTGATCAAAGGCGCCGGCGACGGCGAGGCCGTGTTCGATGGCGCCGGCAACTTCGCGCTGTTCGACGTCAAGGCGGCCGACTACAACTATTTCGAAGGGATCACCATCCGGAACTCGGACTACGGCATTCTGGCGGGGACGCAGTTCACCGCGGGTGCGAAGGGGCTGACCGTCAAGCATTGCCGCTTCGAAGACGTCGGCTCGGGCGTCTTCACGAACTACTCGGGCTCCAGCAACTTCTACATCGCCGACAACGCCTTCATCGGCCGCGACGATCCGAACCACATGATCGGATGGTCCGGCACGTTCTGGACGCGCTTCAACGGCGTCGACGGCCAGAAGTTTCCGCCGGTGATGGGCTCCTACGTTGCCGTCAAGGTGTACGGCCCCGGCCACGTCGTCGCCTACAACTACGTGGCGAACTTTCACGATGGCATCGACATCGAAACCTACGGCAACCCGGACGGCTCGGCGGCCGAGGGCGGACCGGCCTATCCGCCGAAGAAGTTCTGGAACCGGAGACCGGTGTCGATCGACTTCTACAACAACGTGATGACGAACTTCCACGACAACCCGTTCGAAGCTGACGGCGGCATGCACAATGTGCGCGTCATGCGTAACCTGATGATCAACTCCGCGTCGCATGCGTTCTGCAATCAGCCGGCGGTCGGCGGACCGGTCTACTGGATTCGCAATGTGGCCTACAACCTGCCGGGCGGATCCACGCGGCTGACGGGCGGCTCGGCGGGTGTCCTGTTCTACAACAACACGATTCTTTCCGAGACGGCCGCGCAGGGCACCTCGAACGTGCACTGGCGCAATAACCTGTTCCTCGGTCAGAACTCGGCGCCGGCCATCTTTTCAGTGAACACGTTCACCAACTACACCTCCTCGGACTACAACGGCTTCCGCCAAAACAGCGGGGCGCCCTTCTCGTTCGCG
This sequence comes from Acidobacteriota bacterium, assembly GCA_043783985.1. GTDB lineage: Bacteria > Acidobacteriota > Vicinamibacteria > Vicinamibacterales > CAVVIG01 > CAVQFC01. The sequence continues at coordinate 2,386 of JAYVYV010000268.1, forward strand.
TGGAACTCACCACCGGCGAACGTTCCCGCCGATTACCGCGGCCTCGAACTGCCCGGACCGGGCGGCGCTGCGAGCACGCTGCAGATGCGCCAGTTCCCCACGCTGGCCGCCTACAGCGAGGCGACCGGCCAGGACAGGCACAGCCTGCTCGTCGATTACGACCTGTTCGTGAACGTGCCGATGCTCAACGCGCAGGACCCGACCACGGCGCAGAAGGTGTACAAGCCCGGGGACTTCGACTTCACGCTGAAGGCCGGATCCGCCGCTGTCGACCGCGGCACGCCGCTGCCGAACGTGACCGACGGCTTCACGGGTCGCGCCCCCGACCTCGGCGCCTTCGAGCGGGATCGTCCGATGCCCCACGTGGGGCCGAGAGCGGCCGATCATCGGCCCCGATAGGTTCAGCGGGGCTCGGACGCTGCGGTGAGATGCCGTTTGCCCCGAGCCGACTGTTAAGGGTCTTCTCCACGGCCTGCTGTCCATCGAAGCAGACGTCTTCGAAGAGCACGTCGGGCGGTGACCTGGCCCTGCGACTCAGATCGCTTGGTCTCCTTCGTGTGCATTGTGTTGAGGCGGCCCTGAAACCCGATCCCGATCGACGGATGCGCGCGCTGCGGTCGATGCAGTGGTGGCTCGACGAGGCGTTTCGGGTACCGGGCACTTCGATGCGCGTCGGCTGGGACCCGATCGTCGGTCTGGTGCCGTGGGTCGGCGACCTGCTCACCGCGTTCATGTCCTGCGCCATCGTCCTGCACGCCCACCGGATGCGCGTCCCGCGCATCGTCCAGCTCCGGATGCTGATCAACGTCGCGATCGATCTCCTGGTCGGCGCGATCCCCGTCGTCGGCGACGCGGCCGACGCATTCTGGAAATCGAGTTCGATGAACATGGCGCTGCTCGAGCGTCACGCGGCCGAGAGCCGGCCGGCCTCGACCGGCGACTGGGTGTTCGTCGTCGGCGTCCTCGCGGCGATCGCGGCGATCGCGGCGGTTGCCGTGATTCCGTTGATCGTGGTGTACTGGCTGGTGACGGCGATCCGGCACCGTTTCTGAAAACAATCGTGATCAACCGTATCTTTCTGCTGTCGCCGGCCAACTGCGGCGGCACCCGCGCCAAGCAGGTGATGTCGCCGAACGCGACGTTCGCGCTGGCGGTGGCGCTGCGATCGAAGGAAGGCGCGCCGCTCGGCGATCTGTTCAGCTTCATGAGCGGCCTGTACTTCCGCGGC
>JAYVYV010000269.1:0-3609 GCA_043783985.1 Acidobacteriota bacterium
CCGATAGCGACGGCCATGAGACCGAGAGCCATGGCCGGGTGCCCATCGCCAATCGGTTGAAGCACGGCCACGCACGCCAGGCCGATCGCGTCGGCGGAAATCGCCAGCAAGAGCAGAAATGGCACGGCCGGATGACGCCCGAAGATCAGCCGGGCAATGATGTAGGTGCCCGGAATATCAATGGCACAAGCCGCCACCCACCCGTCCTCGAGCATGTGCTCACCGACAGCGTGGGCAACCGCGAGATAGATCGCGATCGACACGGCCACGCTGCCGATGGCGGCGGCAACGGGCATCGCGGCACGGCGCCATGGGTGAAGGGCTCCGCCCGGCACGGTGGCCTCCGCCACCTCCTTGGTGATCAGCGCGAAGAAGAAGGCCATACCGACGTCGTTCACCGCGAAGGCGGTCGCGTGCGCGAATCGGTAGTAGCTTTCCGGGAGTATGTTGGCCCAGACCAACGCGGCGGCGCAGCCGACCGGTAAGGCGAGCAGATAGTCGAGGACGAAACCCGAGGCCCGCCGCTTCTCCACATTCGCAGGCGTGTGACTCATGGAAACACGCTCCTCAACGCGCCGGCCGGACCTGGCGCTGAATGGTGCCGGAATCGACGGTCGTGCCTGTGCGGGAGATCGCCTGGAACGACAGCTGGTTTCCGTCGATTTCCACGAGCATGAAGCTCAAATCCTGGTCGAAGGCCTTTGCGTTCATGGCCGAGCGATTGGCGTCTCCCTTTCGCAGTTGCCCTGAGGCCCCCTCGACGAAGTGGTAGATCCCCTTCTGCGGCGTGATGCGCTCGTAAATATGGTCGTGGCCCGCAAAGACGACGTTGACGCCATAGGCGACGAACAACGGCTCGAGCACCACGCGGATGTCGACGGCGGAGCCGTGAGTACCGCCATCCGAATAGAGCGGATGATGGAAATAGCAGATCTTCCAGTCCTCCTGCGAGCTCTTCAAGGCGTTCTCGAGCCAGGCCAGTTCCTTCTGATCGACCTTGTTGCTGTCGAGCGCGAAGAACCGGACGTTTTTCGTCGCATAGGTGTAGTACAGCTCACCACCCATGTTCCACAGGGGGTATCGGCGGTTGACCGGATCGTCGTGGTTGCCGAGGGAGGCATAGAACTTGACGCCCAGGTCGAGCAGCGCCTTGTACGGCTGCGAGAATTTCTTGATCAGGTCCTGCGGTCCCTGCCCGCCGTAGATGTTGTCGCCGAGCATGATGACCTGGTCAAACGGGAACTTCGCGTGGACCCGTGCCATCTGGTTCGCGACGTCGTACTGCTCCGGATCGCCCGAACCGGTATCGCCGATCGCGGCGAACTTCACAGAATTGGGAGCGGAAGGAAGCGCGAAGTCCTGGGCCGCCACGCTCCACAGTGCGGAAGTGAGGAGGAGAAGCGTCGTCAGGAGTCGAGTGGCGGTCGTGCGGTCCATAGGAAACCCGGTTATACACCCTCCCACGTCGGCTGCGGCCAGCTTTGCACGCCTAAGCGGCAGCCGGTCTTCATCGGTGAGGCCCGCCTGATTGCGCACCGTTCAGAACACGAAGCGGCGGGCCGCTGCGAGCACCATCACCAGCGTCAGGGCCGCGATCGCGAGCTCGCCGATCACACCGACGGCGAGCGGCCGCCAGCCCTGTTTCGACAGCGCGCGCAGATCCGTGCGGAGCCCGACCCCGGCGAACGTCAGGAGGAACGCCCATCGCGACAGGTTCGCCAGATCGGCGGACTGCGTGCTGTCGAAGGCGCCCGCCGTGGCGAGCGCGGAGATCACCAGGAAGCCGAGGACGAACTTCGGAAACTTCTGCCAGAGGAACGCACGCTTATTGGCAATCGCCTGCGCCTGGTTTCGCCGGACCCAATACAGCGCGTATCCCAGCACCACGAATCCCAGCGTCGCATTGCGCGTCGTCTTCGCCAGCACGGCGAATTTTCCGGCTGCGTCGGAATACAGCGCGCCCGCCGCCGCGGCTTCCGCCGTGTTGTCGACGGCGAGCCCCGCCCACAGCCCGTAGGCGTGATCGCTCATCGCGAGCGCGTGTCCGATGAGCGGGAACACCACCAGGCTCACCGCGCCCAACGCGAGGATCGCGGCGATCGCGTACGACACATCCTCGTCGTCGGCCTCGATCGCGCCTTTGGCGGCGATGATCGCCGAGACGCCGCACACCGATGCGCCAATCGCGAGCAGGCTGGTCAGCTTCGGCGACAGCTTGAACCAGCGCCCCAGCGCGGTCATGACGACGATGGCCATCGCCAGTTCGAGCACGACGCACACGAGGCTCACCGCCCCGAGCTTGACGATGTCGCCCAGCACGAAGCGGACGCCAAGCAGGACGATGCCGACCTTCAGCCAGAATTCGTAGGTGTCGACGCCCGCGCGAAAGATCGCCGGCACGCCCACGGTGTTCGAGACGATCAGACCGAACACGATCGCCCAGAGGACGTACTCGATGTTGGGCAGCGTCAGGTGGTGCGCCTTCCCGTAGCGCGCCAGCCATTGCTCGGTGAACTTGCCGGCATAGCCGACGACCAGCAGCAGGACGATGCCCGGCGCCGCCTTTACCACGGCACACCGGCGATCAGGCCGAGCTTGACGAGCGCCGCGGCGCACGCGGCGAGGAGGACGGCCCACCAGTCACGGGACATGTGCGCAACTCCCAAAGGAGAAGGCACTGTCGTCCATGGCGCGGATGGAGTCAAGGGCGGGCTTCGAAACAGGGCCGGTTTCCAGAATCAGCGAACACCGCACGATTCCCAGTCGACCGCGTGCTCGCCGGGCTTACCCTCGCGCCCACCATGCGGCGCGCGGCGTGTCAGAACCCCACGATGAGATTGAGACGAGCGGTTCTTGGCAGCGTCGGATGCAGGTGGATGTCTGTCACGCCGTCCGCTGGCTCGCCGCGCAGGCGAGAGGTGTAGTAGTAGTCGATGTCGCTGTCTTTGGCATCGAGCAGGTTGAACACGTCCACGGCTATTTTGACGTTTCTGGCGAGCTTGTAGCCGCCATCGAGGTTGATGAGGCTCGTCGCTTTCGACCGCACCGAGTCGTCCTCGATGAGCGCCCTGGGGCCGAAGTAGCGCACGCGGACGCTCCCGAAGACGTTGTGCAGGCTGTCGAGGGTCGCGCCCCCGGAGATCACGGTCGCCACCGAGCCGGGAATGCGATCGCCAACGGGATCGAACTCGGTGAAATGCGCGCGCGACCAGGACACGTCGCCGTCGAACGTCAGCCACGGTCGCGGGGTGTAGTAGTTCGCCAATTCGATCCCGGACCGGTGGCTCGGGCGGCTGGGCGACGTGTTGCCGGCGTCGCCACTGAACACCAGTTCGGATTCAAGCGCGAGCGTCCAGAGCGTGAGACTCGTCTGCAGATGCGGCACAGCCACGGTTCGCACGCCGACTTCCGCGCCCTTCGCGCGGACCAACGGTGTCACCGGATCGACGCCGTCGCCGCTCCCGGGGTCGCGCGTGATCGTGGTGCCTCTCGCGTCGTTGCTGTGAAAACCGAGGCCTGCGTTGACGTAGAACTCGGTGCCCTTGAAGGGGCCGATCACCGCGCCACCTTTCGGGCTGACCAGAGCCGCGCGCCGCACGCCGCCGTTCT
>JAYVYV010000270.1:0-3602 GCA_043783985.1 Acidobacteriota bacterium
GTGCAGATCCCAGCGCGGCGTCGGCTGCATGCAGGTCGAGAAGCCGCCGTTCGTGATCCGGTACTTCTTCGGCCCGATCTTCTCGATCTTCTCGCCGAAGAACATCACGATCGTCTCCTGCCCGGCCATCTGCGGCACCGCGATGCCGGTCGGCGACGGCTGCGCGCGCGGCGGCTTCACCGTCGAGAAGCCGCTGGCGTTGTAGAACGTGCCGAGGCGGGTTTCGGTGTCGAACTCGGCGCGCTCCGCCGAGATGCGGTTGTCGCCCTGCGCGAAGACGACGTTGCCGGTCGCGATCGCGCGGTTCGTGCCGGTGTTGGCCATGACGTCGTCGGCATAGATCTTCGTGTCGCTGCCGCGATCCATTTCGACGTGGCCGATCCAGTGCCAGTCCTTTTCACTGTTCGAGACTTCGCGCCTGTCGCTGACGGTGGTTTCGCTGATCGGCTTGGCCGCGGCGGCCGCCGGCGCCGCGGGTGCCGGGGCCGGCGCGGGCGGCACCGTCAGCTGCTGCGCGGGGGCCGGAGCGGCGAAGCAGACACAGGCAAGCAGGGAAAGACTGCGGATCAGGTTCAACATCCGGGCACGGTGCAGGTCTTCGAAGGTTATCACGACCCGTCGATCCCCCTGATGACGTCGCCGAGCAGGAAGATCGATCCGGCGACGACGATGCGGGACGAGGCGCGCCAGGCGGCATCGAGGGCCTCGCGGGGCGCCGGCGCGATCGCGATCGCCATCGCGGGCGCCACCGCTCGCGCCTGTGCGGCCAGCCATTCCGGATCCGCCGAGCGCGCGGTCGACGCACGCGTGATCACAAGGCTGCCGACGGCCGGCAGCAGCGCGCCGAACATGCCGGAGACGTCCTTGTCCCGCATGGCGGCGAACACCAGCGGGCGCGGCTCGCCGCCCTCCGCCTTGAGGTAGGACGCGAGCGAAGCCGCGCCGGCCGGATTGTGCGCGGCGTCGAGCAGGAGCTCGCGGCCGTTCGCGAGCCGGCGCACGTCGAGGCGCCCGGGCCATTGCGGATGCGCGAGACCCGTTTCGATCGCGCCCGCCGGCACGGTCACGCCGCGCGCGTCGAGGAGCTGGAGCACGCGCATCGCGACCGCGGCGTTGGATCGCTGGTGAGCGCCAGCCAGTCCGATCACCATCCCGTCGCAATCGCTCACGGTCGCGCGGATGAGTAGCGCCTCACGGCTCGCGGCCACGTCGGCGATGGCGGCGGCGGCGTCCGGCTCCAGCGGTCCCACGACGACCGGAGTGCGGTGTTTGATGATCCCGGCCTTCTCGATCGCGATTTCGCGTAGCGTCGTTCCGAGGTACAGCTGGTGATCGAACGCGATCGACGTGATCGCCGTTGCGAGGAGGCCGGGCGGGCAGACGACGTTGGTGGCATCGAGGCGTCCCCCGAGCCCGACTTCCAGCACCGCGACGTCCACATGCGCACCGCGGAACAGTTCGAACGCCACGGCGGTCGTCGCCTCGAAGAATGTCGGCTGGACGTCGAGCCCGCCGTCGGCGCGCAGGCCGTCGATGGCGTCACGGACGACACCGATGGCGGTCGCCAGCGCGGCATCGGACACCGGGCGGCCGTCGATCACGAAGCGCTCCGACAGGTTCACAAGGTGGGGCGAGGTATAGCGCGCCGAGCGGTGGCCGGCGGCCCGGAGCGCCGCGTCGACCATCGCCGTGACCGAGCCCTTGCCGTTGGTACCGGCGACGTGCACCGATCGGAACGCGCGCTCGGGATGGCCGAGCCTCGCGACGATGATCGAGATGTTGTCGAGGCCGAACTTGATACCGAATGGCTCGAGCGCGAACAGCCAGGCGACGGGGTCGTGCACGGGACTGGGGCCGGGAGGCTAGGGGCCGGGAGCAGGACTCAGAGACGGCTCCTCGACTGACGACTGGCGACTGACGACCGGCGACGTGCCTGCGCCCATGAACCTCAGCGCGTTGGCGATGACCGTCTTCATCTCGCGCCGATCGACGACCAGGTCCAGCATCCCCTTCTCGAGGAGGAACTCGCTGCGCTGAAAGCCGTCGGGCAGCTTCTGGCGGATCGTCTGCTCGATGACGCGAGGCCCGGCGAAGCCGATGAGCGCCTTCGGCTCGGCGATGTTGAGGTCGCCCAGCATCGCGAAGCTCGCGGTGACGCCCCCGGTGGTCGGGTCGGTGAGCACCGACACGAACGGCAGCTTCTGGCGGTCCAGCCGCGCGAGCGCGCCGCAGATCTTGGCCATCTGCATCAGCGACAGCGCGCCTTCCATCATGCGGGCGCCGCCGGAGCAGCAGACGATGACGATCGGCATACGCGCCGCGATGGCGCGCTCGATACCGCGCGCGATCTTTTCGCCGACCACGACGCCCATGCTGCCGCCGATGAAGCCGTACTCCATCGACGCGATCACGGTGGGGATGCCGTCGACAGCGCCGGACGCCACGATCACGGCGTCCTTCATTCCGGTGCTCTCGATCGACGCCTTCAGACGCGATTTATAGGGTTTGGTGTCGGTGAAGCCCAGCGGATCGGTCGAGACGAGGTCCTTGTCGAACTCGGTCCAGTCGCCGTCGAACAGGATGCGCAGCCGCTCGGTCGCGTTGATCCGGAAATGATGCGCGCACTTCGGGCACACGCTCAGGTTGGCCGCGAGATCCTTGTTGTAGATCACCTGCGAGCAGTCGGGGCACTTCACCCACAAGCCCTCCGGCACCCGGCTCGGCTTCTCCTTGGCCGGGGTCGCCATCGGCTTGCGCGTCTTCTTGAACCACGCCATATCAGGGACAGCTTAGCAGGGCTGGGGGCTCAAAAGCGGACGGAGGGCGGAGGGCGGAGGGCTAAGGGCTGAGGGCTGAGGGCTTCCGCACGATCCGCGCGCGAGAGCCCTGAGCCCTCGACCCTGAGCCCTACTTGGTTCTGGGTACGTAGTACCGCGTCCCCGGTCCCATGCCGCGGATCTGCCTGATCAGATCGTCGAGCGCTTCGTCGCTGGCGTCGGAATCGAACTGCGACGTCTCGACGACGAGCAGCGGCGCGGCGTCGTAGTGAAAGAAGAAATGCGTGTACGCCTCGTTCAACTCGCGCAGGTACTCGTCGTCGGGCTGAAGCGCGACCGCCTCGGCGTCCATGCGCCGGCTGTGCACGCGGCGCAGCAGCACGTCGGTAGGCGCCTGCAGATAGACCACGAGATCGGGCGGAGGCACGTCCCGGCCCAGCAGCTCGTAGAGGCGCTGGTAGATGAACAGCTCGTTGTCGTCGAGATTCAGGTAGGCGAAGATCTTGTCCTTGTCGAACACGTAGTCGCAGATCGTCGTCTGGCTGAAGAGATCGGCTTGGCGCAGCGTGGTCTGCTGACGGTGCCGGTTCAGCAGATAGAACAGCTGCGCCTGGAGCGCCGCGCCGGGACGGTCCGCGTAGAAGTCGGCGAGGAACGGGTTTTCCATTTCCTCCAGCACGACCGTGGCGTCGAGCCGCGTGCCGAGACGCTCCGCCAGAGCGGTTTTGCCCGCGCCGATCGGTCCTTCGATCGCGATGTAGCGGAACTGCAAGGCGGCCCGATGATATCATCGCGCCGTGAAGATCGAACGTCTGGAGCTCCGTC
>JAYVYV010000271.1:0-3602 GCA_043783985.1 Acidobacteriota bacterium
ACGCCTTCGGTGGTCATGAGCGCGTGCGCGGTGCCTGATTGTGGCTCCTGCACCACAAACGTGAGCCCCTGGTGCCGCTCCAGCGAAGCCGTGAGTTCCCCTGCCTGGTGGCCGACGACGACGGTCGTGGAACGCGGGTGGAGGGCGGCGGCGCAGGCGAGCACATGCTCGATCAGTGGCCGCCCGGCGACACGATGGAGGACTTTGGGCCGCGCGGATTTCATCCGCGTGCCTTTGCCCGCCGCGAGGACCACGAGGTGGATGTCCATTACAAGAGGGGGCGCGTCAGCGCCGCGCCCGGCCTCTTCAATTATCGCGCCGATCGGGTCTTGACGGGGCGCCGGAGCGCTGGGCGCGCGCCGGCAGGGGCTTCCAGCGCCGCGCGAAATGCCTCGTCGACGCGCAGCGGCTCCAGATCGGGATCGTGGCGCGCGAGCGCGCGGTTCTCGGGGTTCAGCGCGATGGCGCGTTCCAGGTGGGCCACGGCCTCCGCGTGCTCGTCGCGTTGCGCGTGCGCGACGGCCAGCATGTAGATGGCGTGATCGTTGTCGGGATCCTCGTCGCGCACGAGGCGCAGGTGCGCGATCGCCTGGTCGTACTGGCCGCCGTTGATCGAGAGCGTGGCGGCGTACAGGCGCTCGTCGATCGTCTGCGGCGCCGCTTCGCGTTGCGTGGCCTGGCGCCGGCAGATGTTGAGGTAGAGCCGCACGCGTTCCTTCAGCTCGCGCTCGTCCGGATACTTGACGAGGACCGACTCCAGCAGGTTGGCGGCCTGCTGATAGGCATGGCGTTGGAGCGCTTCGAGCCCCCGCTCGTAGAGCGCGACGGCTTCGAAATAGGTGGATCGCCGCTGGGGTGTGGGCGGGTCGGATATCGGGGCGTCCGTCTGGCCCGGACGTAACGGTGCTGCGGCCTCGACTGCTCGCGGTGTGCGAGTGGATGAGGGTTGGGCTGGTGCCTTCGTCGATTTCAGAACCGGCCGCCGCTGCTTGGCCATAAACGCCGCGCGGACCTTGAACATCGCGCTGGGAATGCGGGGCGTAAATTAGCAGAACGGGTGCAGTCGGTCAAGCGGGTGCCTCCGGGTATCACGCACCAATCGGTCTATTTGGTCATTCGCCAGATTTCTTTGCCTTCTCGAGGATCTCGTAAATCGCGTTGGGTGTCAGACCATGCCGTCTCGCCACCACATTAAGCGCTTTTCGCTTTGTCATACCCTTCAAAAGGGCGATAGACCTAAATTCTGCCTCTAGCGCTCTGGTGTCGGAGTTAAGTGTCGGAGTTTTATTGGTCGTTTCACTTAAAAATAGTGCGACCGTGAATTCTCCTCGTCCCTCAAACACCCGAATGGCCAGGTCGCTCATTAATCCTCTGACAAATTCCTCATGAACCTTGGTCAGCTCGCGGCCAAGGACCGCTTGACAGTCGCCGACTTCCCGCAGCAGATCGTGAAGCGTCGCGTGGATCCGGTGAGGAGATTCAAAGAACACGATGGTTCCGCGGACCGCTTTGACGCGCTCGAACCATTGTTTTCTGTCTTTTGACCTAGTCGGAGGAAATCCGAGAAAGGCGAATGATCCGGTCGGCAGCCCTGACGCCGCGAGCGCAGCCAAAACCGCACAGGGCCCAGGGACCGGCTCGACTCGCAGCCCGGCGTCGATCGCCGCCCGAATCAGCAAGCCGCCCGGATCCGACACCGTCGGCGTCCCCGCGTCGGACACCAGCGCAATGCTGTCGCCCCGCTTCAGGCGTGCCACCAGCGCCCCGGACTTTCCCGCCTCGTTGTGCTCGTGCAGGCTCGTGGTCGGCGTGGCGATCGCGTGGCGCGCCAACAGATGCGCGGTCCGCCGCGTATCCTCCGCCGCGATGACCGCGACGTCGCGCAGGATCCGCAGCGCCCGCACGGTGATGTCTTCGAGGTTGCCGATGGGCGTGGCGACCACGAACAGCGTGCCGGGCATGTTGGGGGAGCGTTTATTGTACCATTGACGGATCGGTGTTGGTGGATTCAGCGATGATTGCTTCCGAGCCCCTTCCTCACTTCGTCGACGACCTCCTCGGGTATTTACACGAGACCCATCCCACGTACGCCACCCTGGACGGCGTGCACACGCACGACGACCTGCTCGAGGACGTCAGCCGTCACGGGATCGACAGCGAAGCGCACGCCCTCGCCGGCTATCTGCGCCGCCTGGACGAGATCCACCGGGACGCGCTGACCGGCGTCGAGCGCCTCGAGCACCGCATGCTGACCTCGCAGCTCCAGGCGCGGATGTTCGAGCTCGAGGCCGTGCGCACGTGGGAGCGCAACCCGCAGTTCTACTCCGACCTGCTGGCGACGAGCCTCGCGGGGCAGACGCTCTTCACGCACGCGCCGGCCGCCGAGCGCGCGCGCCGGGTGCTGTCCAAGCTGCGCCAGGCGCCGCGCCTCATCCAGGCCGCCCGGGACAACATCAAGGATCCGCCCGGCATTTTCGTCAAGGTCGGCATCGAATCGATGCGCGGCACGCTGAAGTTCATCGACGAGGATCTGCCTCGCGCGTTCGCCGACGTCGACGATCTGCACCTGCTGGGGGACCTCGCCGACGCCCAGACCGAAGCATCAGAGGCCGTCGGCAAGTACATCGACTACCTCGACACGGATCTGGCGCCGAAAGCGCGCGCCTCCTTCCGTCTGGGGCGCGACAACTTCGAGCAGAAGCTGCGCCTCGACGAAGGCCTCGCGCTGCCGCTCGACCGGCTCCTCGCGATCGCGACGCGCGAGCTGAAAGCCACGCAGGAGGAATTCCGCTCGCTGGCCGGCAAGCTGAACGGCGGCGACGCGATGGCAGCCTGGGTGAAGACGAAAGCGCAGCACCCGGCGCCTGGCGAGCTGGTCGCCACCGGCCGTCAGCAGCTCGACGAGCTCGCGACGTTTCTCGAGCGCCAGAAGATCATCTCGCTGCCGTCCGGCGAGCCGATTGCCGTCGCGCCGACGCCGGACTTCTACCGCTGGTCGTTCGCCAGCATGTGGACCGCCGGCCCCTTCGAGAGCAAGCCGACCCGCGCGTACTACTACCTGACCGACGTCGATCCGTCGTGGCCGCCGGAGCGCCAGGACGAGCATCTGCGCGACTACAACTTCCCGACGCTCTGGTCGATCTCGATCCACGAGGTGTACCCGGGTCACTTCCTGCATTACCAGCACCTGCGGAAGGTCGCGTCGAAGGTCCGCAAGTCGATCATGTTCGCGCCGGCGTCGTTCATCGAAGGGTGGGCCCACTACTGCGAGCAGATGATGATCGAAGCCGGTTTCGGCCGCCAGGACTCGAGCATCAGGCTGGGACAGCTCGCCGAAGCGCTCATCCGCCTCGTCCGCTTCATCGTCTGCATCAAGCTGCACGCGGAGGACATGTCGGTGGAGCAGGGCGTCCGGTACTTCCGCGACGAGGCGTTCATGGAAGAGGGCAGCGCCCGGCGCGAGGCCGAGCGCGGCGCGTTCGACCCGACGTATCTGGTCTACACCGTCGGCAAGCTGATGCTGCTGAAGCTGCGGCAGGACTACAAGGCGCAGCAGGGCAAGGCCTTCTCGCTGCGATCGTTTCACGACACGCTGCTCGGCC
>JAYVYV010000272.1:0-3595 GCA_043783985.1 Acidobacteriota bacterium
GCCTTGGCGGAGCGGACGGCAACGCGACGCCCGGCGGGTTCGGCAACGTGACAGGCGGATTCAACGTCAACGGCATGCGCAACCAGTCGAACAACTTCCTGCTCGACGGGTCGCCGAACAACGATTCGTTCAACACCGGGTTCGTGCTGCGCCCGCCGCCAGACGCCATCCAGGAGTTCAAGATTCTCACGCATTCCTACGACGCCGAGTACGGGCGCAATGCCGGATCGGTCGTCAATGTCGTCACCAGGTCCGGCGCCAACGACTGGAGCGGCGGCGTGTGGGAGTTCAACCGCGGCGACTCGCGGCAGGCGACGAACTACTTCGCCACCACCAAGCCGGCGCTGAAGCAGAACCAGTACGGCGGGGCGCTGGGCGGCCCGATCGAACGCAATCGCGCGTTCTTCTTCGGCTACTACGAGGGATTCAACAACCGGCAGGGCACGACCGACACACGGGTCGTGCTGACGCAGTCGCAGCGCGCCGGCGATTTTTCGGGCGGCGCCGCCATCAGGGATCCGCTGACGGGGCTGCCGTTCCCGGGCAACGCGATCCCGACCGACCGCATCAGCCCGATCGCATCGGCCGTGCTGACCAAGTACATCCCGCTGCCCAACGCTGCGGGCAACCGGTCCGTCCGCTCGCCTGACGTGCTGGACACGCGCGGGCAGTTCGGGCTGCGCGCCGACTACCGCGCGAACGATGCGCACACGCTGCTCGGGCGCTACATGTACGCCCACACGAACAACGTCAACCCGCTCGGCGGGTCGAACTTCTCGCCGGCCGGCAACACCGCGGTCGCGACGCTCCAGGACGTGATGGGGTCCGACACGTGGGTCGTCAAATCGAACATGATCAACGTCGCCCGCGCGAACCTCAACCGGATCGATGCCAAGCCGAATGTGACCAGCGGCCTCGATCTGGCATCGCTCGGCTTCAAATACTCGGGCACGAACGCCACGGCGGCGGGGCTGCCGTTCATCAACGTCAACGGCTTCTTCACGACGGGCGACGCGCAGCAGCCGTTCGCGAGCCGCACCAACAACGTGGCGGACTTCAGCGACGATCTGACCGTGGTGACCGGCCGCCACTCGTTCAAGGTCGGCGGCGAGATCCGCCGCGATCAGATTCGTGTGTCGTTCATCAACCGCCCCAACGGCGACTTCCTGTTCGACGGCCAGTACTCGGGCAACGCAGCGGCCGATTTCCTGCTCGGCCTGCCGGCGCAGTTCCGCCAGGGCAGCGGTGATCCGAACCTCGATGGCTCGTCATGGACGTACGCGTTGTACGGACAGGACGAATTCCGCGTCGGCTCGCGCCTGACGTTGAACTACGGCCTTCGCTACGAGGTCAACCAGCCGTTCTCGGAAAGCCAGAATCATCTGGCCGCGTTTCATCCGGGACAGCAGTCGACCGTGTTCCCCAACGCGCCGACCGGCCTGGTCTATCCGGGCGATGCCGGCGTGCCCGCCGGCACGTACTACACCGACAAGAACAACGTCGCGCCGCGACTGGCGGCCATCTGGGACGCGACCGGGGACGGCCGGACGAGTGTCCGCGCCGCGTGGGGACTGTTCTACGACACGCTGCCGGGCCAGGGCGACTTCTTCCAGAACGGCACCCTCGCGCCGCCGTTCCAGCCGCTGACGCAGGTCGATTTCCCCGCAGCCATTCCGTTTGCCTCACCGCTCGGCGGGGCCAAGCCGGTCGGTTTTCCCGCGAACCTGATCTTCATCGGCTGGGGACCGGACTTCATGACGCCGGTGGTGCAGCACTACAACGTGTCGGTGCAGCATCAGATCGGCGGCTACTGGGGCGTCGAGGCGGGCTACGTGGGATCGCGCGGCGATCACCTGCCCATCTTCATGGAGGTCAACCCGACCGCGCCGACGCCGACGGGGGCCTTGGCGCGCTTGTTCCCGGCCTTCAGTCTCGTGCGTCCGACCTTCGCGGTCGCGCAGTCCTGGTACAACGCCCTGCAGACGAGCGCGCGGATGCGGCCGTGGCGCGGGCTGAACATGCTCGTCTCGTACACGCTGAGCCACGCGGTGGACGATGTGTCGGGGCTCAACATCGGCGGCGAATCGCGTCCCATCCTGCCGGTGACCATTGGGAACCAGGCCTCCATCGACGCGGCGCTCGCGCGCGAGAAGGGCGACGCGCTCTTCGATGCGCGGCACCGCTTCGTGATGAGCTTCGGCTACGAGCTGCCGCGCCTGACGGATCGCGACGCCGTCACGCGCCTCACGCTCGGCGGCTGGCAGGTCAACGGCATCATCCAGGGCCAGACCGGGTTTCCGCTCACCGCGATCGAGCCCGGCAACGTCTCGCGCACGTCGCTGACCAATCGCCCGAACATGACGTGCGATCCCAACGCCGGCGCGCCGCGCAGCGTGACGCAGTACTTCAACACGAACTGCTTCACGCGGCTCACGGTGGCGGCCAACGCCGGACAGGTCGGCAACGAGGCCAGAAACGTGATTCGGGGGCCGGGCTTCGCCAGGACGGACTTGTCCTTTTTCAAGAATTTCGCCGCGACCAAGACCCAGCAGCTCCAGGTGCGCGTGGAGCTGTTCAACGCCTTGAACCAGGAGCGCTTCGGCCAGCCCGGCAACCAGATGGGGTCGCCGCTCTTCGGTGTCATCACCACCGCCGAGGACGGACGAATCCTCCAGCTGGGGATCAAATACACGTTCTGACGGAACAGGGAAGCAACCGCGGAGGTCGCAAAGACCGCAGAGAAATCGTTCTCGGCGATCTCCGCGGTCTCTGCGGTTGCTTCTTTTACATGCCGGGAGGCGTGAAGCGGCCGTCGGCGGCGAGCCAGCCGCCGTCGGCGTAGATGATCGTGCCGGTCACGTAACTGGCGGCATCCGACAGCAGGAACAGCGTGGGCCCCACCATCTCGCCAGGCTGGGCCCACCGCTGCATCGGGCTCTTCTTCGCGTACGCGTCGTACCATTCCGTGTTGCTCTTGATCGGCGCCGTCAGCGGCGTTTCGACGACGCCCGGCCCGACGGCGTTCACGCGTACGCCGAGCATGGCCCACTCGGTCGCTGCGGTCTTGGCCAGCTGCAGAATCCCGGCCTTGGTCATGGAGTACACCGACTGACCCGGTTCAGTGACGATCGACCGGATCGACGAGTACAGCACGATGCTTCCGCGCTTCTGCGTCGTCATGATCCGCCCGGCGGCCTGCAGCACGTTGAAGTTCCCGCGCAGGTTGACGCGGACCACGCGATCGAACTCATCGCCCGAGTAGGCGAGGATGGGTTTGCGGACGTTGATGGACGGCGTGCAGACGAGCCCGTCGAGCCCGCCGTGTGCCGCCGCAAGCGTGTCGAGACACGCCCGCGTGCCGTCGGCGTCCGCGATGTCGATGGCCGTGGCGCCGGCCTTACCGCCTTGCGCCTCGATACGGGCGGCCACCGCCGCGGCGCCTGCCTCGTTGACGTCGAGGCATCCCACGAACGCCGCGCCTTGGTCGGCGGCGCCGAGCGCGATCGCCTCGCCGATCCCGCTGCCGGCGCCGACGACCGCGATCACCTTGCCTTTGAGTGTGAAGATGTCCTGAGCCACCGAGGTCCCTCGAATC
>JAYVYV010000273.1:0-3595 GCA_043783985.1 Acidobacteriota bacterium
GCCCGCGCCGATCGGTCCTTCGATCGCGATGTAGCGGAACTGCAAGGCGGCCCGATGATATCATCGCGCCGTGAAGATCGAACGTCTGGAGCTCCGTCTGGTGAAGCTCCCGCTCGTCCACTTCTTCGAGACCAGTTTCGGCCGCATCGACGACAAACATTTCATCCTCGTGCGCGTCGACGGCGACGGCGCGACCGGTTACGGCGAGTGCGTGGCGGAGCAGGATCCGTACTACAGCTCCGAAACCAACGAGACCGCGTGGCACATCATCAAGGACTTCATCGCGCCTCGCGTGCTCGGCGCCGACGTCGCGCACCCGCGCGAGGTCTTTCCCGCGCTCAAGGCAATCCGCGGCCACAACATGGCGAAGGCCGCCGTGGAGATGGCGGCGTGGGACCTGTTCGCGACGCAGCGCGGTGAGCCGCTCGGCCGCGTCCTCGGTGGGACGCGCGATCGCATCGCGTCCGGTGTGTCGATCGGGATTCAGCCCTCGCTCGGCGACCTGGCGGCGAAGGTGGAGCGCGAGCTCGCGGCCGGTTATCAGCGGATCAAAATCAAGATCAAGCCGGGCTGGGATCTCGAGCCGGTCGAGATGATCCGGGCGCGGTTCGGCGCGATCGCGCTGATGGTCGACGCCAACGCGGCGTACACGCTGGCCGACGCGGATCACCTCGCGCAGCTCGACCCGTTCGACCTGATGATGATCGAGCAACCGCTCGACTACGACGACATCGCGGACCACGCGGCGCTCCAGCGCCGGCTGAAGACGCCCATCTGCCTGGACGAATCGATCAAGACCCCGGCCGTCGCGCGCGAGGCGATCGCCGCCGGCGCCTGCCGCATCATCAACATCAAGCCGGGGCGTGTCGGCGGCTTCGGTGAGTCGATCCGGCTGCACGATCTGTGCGCCTCGCGCGGCATACCGGTGTGGCACGGCGGCATGCTCGAATCGGGCATCGGGCGCGCCGCGAACGTGCATCTGTCGACGCTGCCGAATTTCTCGCTGCCGGGCGACATCGCCGCGAGCAAACGCTATTTCGATCCGGACCTGATCGAGCCGCCCATCGAAGTCGCCGCCGACGGAACGGTGGCGGTGCCGACCGGCCCAGGTATTGGCGTCACCGTCCGCGAGGATCGTCTGGACGCCGCGACGATCCGTCGGCTCGACATTGCGGATCGCGGATTGCGGATTGACGGCGATTGACGATTTGAGGATTTGGGGATTTGAGGATTTGAGGATTTGAGGGTGACGACTGACGACTGGCGGCTGATGGCGGCGGCGGCGCTCGCGCTCGTCACCGCCGCCTGCGCGAGCGCGCCGCCGGCGCCACCCGCGATCTCCCCGGGTCCCGCATTCGAGCAGAAGATGGCGTGGATGCTGCGCCTCGAGGACCAGCGCGTCCTTCGCGACCCGGCTCCCCTCGTCGCCCCGCCTGCGCCCGTCGCCGCCGCCAAAGGCCGCAAGCCGCCGCCAGTGGCCGGCCCCCCGACGCCACCGCCCGATCTGATCCGACTGCTGTCCGACGATGAGGCGCGTATCCGGCGGCGGGCGGCGCTGGCGATCGGCCGCGTCGCGCTCCCGGAAGGTGTGACGCCGCTGCTCGGCGTGCTCGCCGATCCCGATCCCGAAGTCCGCCAGATGGCCGCGTTCGCGCTCGGCCTGCTCGGCGACGCACGTGCGCGCGATCCGCTGGTCGGCGCGCTTGCCGATCCGTCCCCCCTCGTGCAGGGCAGCGCCGCCGAAGCGCTCGGCCTCATCGGCGACGTGGCGGTCGCCGACGCGCTGGGGCGGTTCGCCGGTCAGATCGTGCAGTCGGCCGCATTGGCCGAGCCGCCCGACGAGTCCGACGATGCGAGGCGGGACACGGAGACGGCGGCATGCCGCCTCGCCATACACGCGCTCGTCCGGCTCAAGGCGTACCCGCAGCTCGCGGCGGCGGTGCTCGACGCGAGCGGCCAGCCGCGGGTGCGCTGGTGGCCCGTGGCGTTCGCGCTGCAACGGCTCGGGGACGTGCACTCGCTGCCGGCGCTGCTGACCCTGGCGAAGGACGCGAACCCGTACACGCGCGCCTTCGCCGTCAAAGGGCTGGCGGCGCTGAAGGATCGATCGGCGCTGCCGGTGCTGATCCCGCTGATGTCGAGCGGCGATCGCAGCGTGCTGATCGAGACCGTGCGCGCCCTCGGCCGCATCGGCGATCCGACGGCGGCGGCGCCGCTGCTGCGCATCCTCGGCGACGCCGCGGCCGATCCTCAGGTCCGGCTCGAAACGGTCGCCGCAATCGGCGCCCTGCACGTGCCGGCGGTCGGCGACGCGCTGATCGACGTGCTCACCGATCCGAGCCCGGCGATCCGCGCCGCGGCGCTGCGCTCGCTGGCCGTCTTCGACGCCGAGAACTTCGTGTTCGTGCTGTCGGGACTCGATCCCGATCTGCACTGGAACGTGCGCGCGGCGCTCGCCACCGTGCTCGGCACGCTGCCTCCTGAAAACGGCCTGCCGCGGCTGGAGACGATGCTGAACGACGCCGACCAGCGCGTGATCCCGTTTGCGATCGCCGCGCTCGCGAAGCTCAAGGCGCCGTCGGCGCCGGCCAGGCTGTTCGAGCGCCTCAAGGCCGACGATCCGGTGGTGCGCGCCGCCGCGGCCGCCGCGCTCGGCGAGCTCAAGCCGGCCAACGGCGCCGCCGCGCTGGCCGACGCGTATCGCTTCGGGCAGCGCGACGCGATGTACAACGCGCGGGCAGCGGCGCTCGCCGCGCTCGAACAGTACGGGCCGGCGGCGGCGCTGCCGGTGCTGCAGTCGGCGCTGGCCGACAAGGACTGGGCCGTGCGCGTTCGCGCGGCGCAGATCCTCAAGCGCTTGGATCCGAACGGCGTCGTTGGCGACATCGACGCCTCAATCCGGCCGGCGCCGACGACGGTCGCGCGCGACGTATACACGGCGGCGCGGATCGTCGCCCCCCCGGTGTCGACCCAGCTGTTCATCGACACCGATCGAGGCACGATTCAGATCGAGCTCGCCGTGCTCGACGCGCCCCTCACGGTCGAGAATTTCATCACGCTGGCGCGCAAGGGCTATTTCAACGGGCTCAGCGTCCACCGCGTCGTTCCGGATTTCGTAATCCAGGACGGCGATCCGCGCGGCGACGGCGAAGGCGGGCCCGGCTATTCGATCCGTGACGAGCTGAATCAGCGTCCCTACCTGCGCGGCACGGTCGGCATGGCGCTCGATCCCTGGCCCGACACCGGCGGCAGCCAGTACTTCATCACCCACTCTCCGCAACCGCACCTCGACGCGAAGTACACGGTCTTCGGCCGGGTCATCGCGGGCATGGACGTCGTCGATCGGATTCAGCAGTGGGACGTGATCAGGGCCGTGCGTGTCTGGGACGGCCAGACGATGACCAGCCGCTGAGCGCGCGTGATCCGAGTAGACCGCGGATGACCTTCGTGTGTGGCCCGTTTTAGCAGGGAAACGCGGACGCGGGAGGGTGGGGGAGAAAAGTGAAAAGGGGGCGACGGCCGCCCCCTTTTTTTCGTACGGGTGAAGTTACCGCTTCTTGCCGGCCTTCTTCTTCCCGCCCTTGGCTTTCTTCGC
>JAYVYV010000274.1:0-3593 GCA_043783985.1 Acidobacteriota bacterium
GGCGGCAATCATGGCGCTGCTGTTGGCCCGAGGCGCGACCTCCCAGGTGCACGAGCACGCCCCGGCGGCCGAAAAGCTGGGCACCGTCGCCTTTGCCACTTCCTGCAGCGCCACGGCGCAGCCGCAGTTCGACCGCGCCGTCGCGCTGCTGCACTCGTTCGAGTTCCAGCGGGCCATCGAGGGGTTCGAGGCGACGCTCACGGCGGATCCCTCGTGCGCGATGGCCGCGTGGGGCATCGCGCTCAGCCGGTGGAGCAATCCTTTCGTCGCCGGCATCCGCCCGCCCGGGCAGCTGCAGCAGGGGCGCCAGGCCGTCGAGCGTGCGAGGACCATCGGCACGAAGACCGATCGGGAGCGGGCCTATCTGGACGCGGTGTCCCGGCTGTACGCCGATTTCGAGACGACGGGTCAGGCCGCGCGCCTGCGGGCGTATCGCGATGAGATGTCGAAGCTCGCCGCGTCCCACCCGGACGACAGCGAGGCGTCGATTTTCTACGCCTTGTCGATGGCCGCGGCCGCACCACCGGCCGACAAGACGTTCGCCGACCAGCTCCAGGCCGGCGGGATTCTCGAAAGACTCATCGCCCGGCAGCCGGATCATCCCGGCCTCGCGCACTACATCATCCACAGCTACGACCTTCCGCCGCTCGCCGATCGCGCGCTCGAAGCGGCCCGGCGGTACTCCAAGATCGCGCCGTCGGCGCCGCACGCGCTGCACATGCCCTCGCACACGTTCACGCGGCTCGGCTACTGGCAGGAGTCGATCGACACCAACACGGCGTCCGGCGCTGCGGCGAAGCGGGACCACTCGGTCGCCGAAGAGCTCCACGCGATGGACTACCGCATCTACGCGTACCTGCAGACGGCGCAGGACCGTGGTGCGCGACGGATGCTCGACGCGCTGCCGGAAGTCACGGCACGCTTCGATCCCGACGCCGCCGGGTCCGCCGCGCCCGGATCCGCAGGCGTGTTCGCGATCGCCGCGATCCCGGCTCGCTACGCGCTCGAGCGCGGACGGTGGGCCGAGGCCGCGGCGCTCGAGCCCCACCCGAGCAAGTTCCCGTATGCCGAAGCGCTCACCTATTTCGCGCGCGCGATCGGCGCCGCGCATCTCGGCGACACGGCGACCGTTCGCTCCTCCATCGCGGCGCTGCAGCGCATCCAGGACCAGCTCACGCTGGCGCAGGAAGGCTACTGGGCCGAGCAGACGGAGATTCAACGGCGCGCCGCATCGGCATGGCTCGCCTTCGCGGAACGGCGTGAGGCCGACGCCCTGGCCGAGATGCGCGCCGCCGCCGCGCTCGAAGATCGCACGGAGAAGTCGGCGGTCACGCCGGGGCCGCTCGCGCCCGCGCGAGAGCTCCTCGGCGAGATGCTGCTGGCGTTCAGGGAGCCGTCGAAGGCGCGGAAGGAGTTCGAGGCCACGCTGAACAAAGAGCCGAACCGTTTCCGCGCGGTGTACGGCGCCGCGCGGGCGGCGTCGCTCACGGGCGATCGCGTCGCGGCCCGGCGGTATTACGATCAGCTTCTCACGATCTGCACACGCGGCGACACGCCTGGTCGCGCCGAGTTGCGGGCCGCCAGACACGCGCGAAAGTCACGGTAAGGCGCCCGCGCCCCGGCCGGGCGTCGTCAGCGTCGAGCCCTTCTTGGCGAAGATCATCGCCAGCAGCTTCGCCGGCTGCGTCTGGCTCGCGTTCTTCGAGACCTCATGCGTCGCGCCGGGCTGCTCGTAGAACATCTGTCCCACCGTGTAGGTTTTCTCCTCGCCTTGCCCCGAGATCTTCGTGACGACGCTCCCCTCGAGGACGTACGCGAGGACGAACCCGGCGTGGTGGTGCTCCGCGCCGACGCGCCCGGGCGCGTAGTCGACGTGGCTGACCGTCACCTCCCAGCCGTCGAGCGACACATTCGGCAGATCGTGGACGAACACCGGCGGCCGCGGCGCGGGCGGCGTCTGGGCGCCCGCGTCGCGGTTGGACGCGAGCATCTCGGCGAACAGCGCAAAGGCGGCGACAGCATCTCGACGGGTCATCATCATAAGCAGCCTCATGGGCTCAGATCTCGATTCTCGCGTCCGGCGCGGTGTTCGCGGGAATGGAATCTGACCTCGATTTACAGAATCTGGTAGATGCGATACGCCACCCTGCCCGGGAGCGTCCGGTGCACCCCGACGGACACAATGTTGTTCAGCCAGGAGTACTTGTCGGCGCCGGTTTCGAACACCGGCACGATGCGCCAATATTGCGCGCCGTCCTTTGGCGTGTAACTGACGCCGCGATACTGCATGTAAATCTTCTGACCGTCGTCGGTCTGCAGGATGATCCGAACGTCGAGCACGCTCGATCCGTCCGGCCGGCGGATGATCCAGTCGCCGCCGGGCAGGACCGTCCCCTTCAGCTTCGGACCCTCGAAGGTGCCGCCGGACACCGGAACGATCACCCGGTTGACGCCGATCGATCCGACGTTGTGCGCCGGCTGCGTGTCGAGGACGAGATCGATCAGCAGTTCGGACTGCAGCTTGTCGTCCGCAGCCGGCGCCTGAGCGCGGGCGCGGGCCGAACCAGCCGCAGCCGCGCACGACGCCGCGAATGCCCGCCGCGAGATATCAGCCATCGCGTCTCCTGAACCTGACCCTGAACCCCGAACCGTGAACCCCTAGAACATCGCGATCGCGTTGAGCGGGAATCCGGTCCCGCCGGCGACCGGCATCGGGTTGATCGTCAGCATGAACGTCCAGCGATTGAGCCGCGCGGCGGTCTCGCCGAGCGCTTCCAGATCCTGGTTGTCGAGCAGGTTGATCCCCAGCGCGGTGATCATCAGCGCGTGGATGGGCTGGGCGACGCCTTCGACCAGCGACGGCGCGACGTCTTCGACCGCATCGCTGCCGAGCACCGCGACGCCGCGCGCCTTGATCCACGGCGCGACCGACGCGTGGAAGCCGGCCGCGCCCTGGGCGATGTTCCACGCGCCCAGTTTCTCGCGGCGCGCCCAGCGTCCCGTGCGGAGCAGCACCGCGTCGCCCGGCCCGATGGTCACGCCCGTCTTCTTCTCCCACGCGTCCAGATCCTCGACGTAGATCGCCGTGCCCGGTTCGAGATACGGCACGTTGCGCAGCCGGGGGATGTCGATCAGCACGCCGCGCGTGACGATACCGGCCTTGAGGTTCTGGATGCCGAGCTTCGTGCACCCCTTGTCGGTGTTGACGTCGGCGCGGGCGTAGCCGTTGTACGTCTGCTCCTTGTAGAGGATGTGGCACAGCGCGTCGATGTGGCTGTGCGCGTAGCCGTGGTACGAGATCGCGTACCGGTCCATGTTGTTGCCGCGCAGCATCGTGTGCTCGAACGGGCTCGCGTTGTCGTCGGCCTTTTCGGTGAGCAGGGTATGCGCCAGCGAGACGGTCTCGCCGGCCTTGACGAGCGCTACCGCCTGCCTGCGCGTGGCCGGCGTAATCAGGTTCACCGACCCGAGCTGATCGTCGGGCCCCCACCGGCCCCAGTTTTTGACCTGCTGGAACAAGGTGTCGAACTCGGCCGCGTTTCGCGGCGCCCGGCCGGCCGGTTGCGCGCCGACGGCCACGACGGACGCGAGCA
>JAYVYV010000275.1:0-9474 GCA_043783985.1 Acidobacteriota bacterium
AGCCGGCGTGGGTGACGAACGACGCGGCCAGCGCGGCGCTGCCGGCGCCGACGAAGTAGCTGGGCGCGCTCCAGAGGAAGTTGTTGTGCCAGGTGCTGACGATCGGCGTACGCGTCGAGAGCGCGATCGCGGTCGCGACGAGGCCGGTGTTCAGGAGGAAGTAGGCCGTGGCGGCGCCGACGAGGGGACGGGCGAGCGCGCTGATCGTCATCGCGGCCCCGGTGCCGCCGAGCAGGTGGAACGCCAGACCGGACAACTGCACGGTGATGACCAGCGACGCGACGGAGAACAGCGTGCGGTAGATCGGGTTGCGCTCCTTGATGTTCAGGTGACACTGGCTGAACGCGCTGCCGGCGGCCACCAGCATCGTCTCGTGCGGCCCGAGCAGCAGCAGCGACGCGAAGTCCACGGCATACGACACCGACATCGTGGAGCCGCTCTTGGTCAGCGGGAGCTGCACCTTCATCGCGGCCGTCATCGAGGAGAGGATGAGCAGCGCGAAGAAGAGCACCGGCTGCGCGAACGTCGCGTCGGGCACGTGCACCACCATCAACGTCAGACCGATCGCGATCACGGCGCCGACGTAGAGGCGGGCGGGACGGGGGAGCTCACCCATCAGTGCACGCGCGGCGCGGTCGACACCCAGTGGTCGCCCCAGTCGTCCTTGAGCAGCGACCACAGGACCTGGTCGCAGTACTCGCCTTCGCGTCGGACCGACCGCCGGAGCACGCCTTCCTGGACGGCGCCGAGCTTGCGCAGCGCGCCGCTGGCGCGGCCGTTCTGCAGCAGCACGCGCGCCTCGAGCCGATGCGTGCCGACGCTGCCGAACGCGAACGATCCGACCAGACGCGCCGCCTCGAGGAAGATTCCGCTGCCGCGCGACGAGGGCGCGATCGTGCACTCCCACTCGGCGGCTTCGAACGACGGATCGAGCTGCCGCACCTGCACCAGACCGACGAGGGTGCGCGCGGTGGCGAGGGTGATCACGTAGGTGAACGCGAGTCCGCTCGCCCGCTCGCGTCCGAAGCGATCGATGAGCTCTTGCACGCCGACCTCGGACACCGGCTCGTCGAGGCCGAAGCGCGTCGCATCCCCCAGCGACAGCAGATCGACCAGCGGTCCCAGGTCCTGCCGACCCGGTTCGCGCAGCATGACGACGCGGCCGGTCAGCGACGGCAGCTCGTTGCGCCACGTCGATGCGGCCACAATTGGGGATTCTCCTGACATCTTGTTGAAAAGGCGGACGTTTACACGTCTGCCATTGATGAGATGTCTAGCAACTCGGACGCCAATGGGCGACATTTGTATAAATGGCTGTTTCATATGTGTTTAGCTATAAACAGCAGACCTATTTTTCATCTTCAATGTACGTATACATGACATTAACGTCATTTAAATGTCACCGCTGTCGTGACTAGATCATTGTACATCAACAACTTACGCTGTTCGTGAACCATTCCGGAACAGCGTGTGCCGTTTCGATGCAGAACGACCGCTCTATCGCCGCAAAACACAAAGACAGATGTAAATTGTGTGCAGGTGAGTGACACGCAAGCGAAGGGCTGGCTCGCGGACGACCCGCGCTTCCTCGCCAGCCTCGACGATCTCGATCGGGGACTCGTCGACGGAGGCGAGGGCGTTAATCCCGGGATCGACGAGGAATGGTCGCCGACCGTGGCGCCGCCGCAGCCAACCGCGCCGAGGTCCGCGGCGGTTCCCCCGCGTCCTCCGGCCCCGCCTGCCGCCGACGGCGCGATCGATCCCTCGCCCTCGCTCGATCCTGCGCGAGTGCCCGACACCGCACCGCCCGTGCGTCCTCCGGCACTCGCTGCGCCGGCCGCCAAGGCCGTTGTTCCGGCGAGGCCCGTCGCTCCACCCATACCGGCGCCTCGTCCGCCGTTCCGGATGCCTGCCAGCACCGAGGATCCCGCGCCGCCGCCGGGACTCACGCGTCCCTCGGCGTCGGAGCCACGCGCGCGCCGTCCACTGCTCGATCTGTTTCCGTCGTCTGCGCTCGAACCCGATCGGTCGCAGCCGCCCGCGCTCGGCACGTCGGTGGGCCCGCAGCTCCCGCCGCCGCGGCCGCGTCCGGCGCCGGAACCCGAAGCGCCGTCCCAGCCCGACGCGCCGACGTACGAAACGTTCTACGGCCTCCGCGAAGAGCCCTTCAGCCTCTCGACCGATCCGAGATTCCAGTACCAGAGCGCGTCGCACGAGCGCGCCGGGCAGGAGATTCTCGCCGCGATTCGCAAGCGTGGCGGCCCCACGGTCGTCACCGGTTTGCCGGGAATGGGCAAGACGTTGCTGTGCCGCTCGGTCGTCCAGGAGATCGATCGCCGCACGGTCACGTCGCTGGTACTCGAGCCGCTCCGGTCGATCGACGATCTGCTGACGACGATGCTCGTCGACTTCGGCGTGATCGCACGCGCCGATCTCGCCGACGCGCCACGCGCCGCGCGCGAGGTGCTGACGAGCACGCTGAATTCGTTTCTCGATTCGCTGCTGCCGCTCCAGGCCAGCGCCGTCGTCTTCATCGACCAAGCGCAGCACATCCCGGTTGCGGTGCTCGGCGATCTGGTGGCGTTGCTGAGCGTGCCCGCCGCGCGCGAGCTGCAGGTCGTGCTGGTGGGGCAGCCCGCGCTGACGACGCGACTGGCCCACGACGATCTGAGCGGTCTAAATGCGAGCGTGTCGCGGCGGACGGAGCTCGGTCCGCTCGCGGCGCAAGAGATTTCCGGCTACGTGATGCATCGGCTGTCGGTCGCCGGCGCCGACACGCGGATCGAGTTCGACGAAGCGGCGATTGCGCGGCTGTTCGAGTTGTCAGGGGGAACGCCGCGCGTGGTCAACCTGCTTTGCGACCGCGCACTGATGCACGGGCACGCCCTGTCGACCGGCGTCATCGGCGGCGCGTTGATAGACCTGGCGGCGGCCGATCTCGATCTCGGGGCGCCCGAGGACGGTCGGCGAGGCCCGCTCGCGTCGTTGGTGCTCGCGGCGCTCTTTGCGCTCCTCGTGCTCGCTGGCGCGGCCGGCGCGCTCTGGACGTCGCGCGACGCCGTGAGCCGCACGCTGGAGCAGTGGGAGCAGATCCCGCTCCCGCCCGCCGGCCCCGCGCTCAGTCTGCCGTTACCGATCGAACCGGTCCCACTGCCCGACCTGCCGCCTGACCCGCAGCCTGACGCATAGTCCGCTAACGGCTTGCGCTCGGATCGTAGGGATCGGCCTGCGCGTCGGGGTGCCCCGGCGCGGGATCGCCGCGGCGCCCGGGGTGCGGCTCGCTGGCGCCGTCGGGCAGGCGCGGACCCAGGCTCACCTTGCCTTTGCGAATTTCCTTCACTAAAAACGGTACCAGCAGCGCGGCGGCCAACACGATTGCGATCAAAACGCCTACCTCGACTGACGACATGGATCACCTCTGCCGGGTTGTTGAGCAACCTTCATGCCTCGCGAGACGTGGCGGCGCGTCGGGCTTGTCCTGATGGGTCACTGCTCAACCAGTTCGAGTCGTTGACCTCGAGCGCTCGGGTCCTCGGCTGTCCAGCGAATCGACCCCGGTCGTGGAGACTCTTGGATCGCCTGCCGGTCCGCGTTGTTCAAGAAGCAGACGAACCACAGCAGGGCGCCGCCGGCCCATTTGTCCATGCTGGCGGCGAAGATAGCGCGCCGGTGGCGCCTTCAACTCGTCATCGAGCGCCTCGATCCTGATAACCCGGACATCCGCGCATCGGCAACACCGGATACCGGCGAAAACCCGGGTCGATGTCCGACAAGCGGCATCGGTAGAACGTCGAACCTTGCGAGGAGCGGACGATGTCGGCGTGGGCGCACGATGCGCACTCGCCTGCCCGCCGGATCTCCGCTTCATCCGGCCGCGTGTCGGCGGTCATACGTTGATCTCTGGACAATCCAGCGGTGCATGCACCTCAACCCCGCAGCAGTACCGAATGCGATTCGTCTGTTGGATGGACGGGCTGAAGACGGCGATCGCCGCAGAAGGGAAGTCGATTAGATGGAAGGAGCTGAGTGGGGTGGATGACGGGACTCGAACCCGCAACCTCCGGCGCCACAGGCCGGCGCTCTAACCATTGAGCTACACCCACCATGACCGGCGAGCTCTTCAGTGTAGCACTAGGCCTGGTCGTCTTCCACGGTATCAGGATCGTCGCCGGCGCATTCGACGATGGCCCCGTTTTCCACCTTGGCCTGGAGCAGATAAATGTGGTTGGCCCGCTCGCTCTTCGCGTCGTACATCAGCTTGTCCGCGCGCTGGATGAGGTCCGCCGCGAGGCGGCGGGCGACGAATCGGCGGTCGGCGATGCGTCCGAGCCACAGGCAGACCACACCGACGTCCACGCGGACCGGCTGCACCGCCAGACGCTGATCCTCCAGCGTCCAGTCGTACCGCTCCACGGCCTCGCGGAACCGCTCGCCGACGGCGTGCGCCTGATGACACTCGGCGATATCGGGGATGAGGAAGCAGAATTCGTCGCCGCCAAAGCGGGCGTGCAGATCCTCGGATCGCGGACCTGTTCGTTCCCGCGCGAGAAGATCGTCGGAGCGCACCTGCTCGCGCAGCAGGGCGGCCACGCGCTCGATGATGCGGTCGCCCACGGCGTGGCCGAGCGCGTCGTTGTACCACTTGAACCCGGTGATATCGACGAGCCCGACCGCGCACCACCGTCCGCGCTGCTCCAGCGCGAGGAACGCCTCCAGCTGTTCCGTGAACCGGGCGAAGTTCATCAGCTTGGTCTTGGGGTCGCGATGCGACTTGTCGGTGAGGTCGGCGACCAGCGCTTCGAAGTAGCGCGAGATGCTGCTGACGGTCGCGTCTTTCGCCAGGAGCTCGTTCTGGACGTGCGCCATCTTGTCGGCGAAGCCCGCCGACAACGCCTGTATCGCTTCCTGCTTCGAGTCGCGCCAGAGGTGTTCCTGTCGCGCGAAGACGGCGTCGATGGCGGCAATGAGAGCTGTTTCCCCCTCTGGGCTGAGCGTCAGGTGCTCGCGCACCCAGTCGTGCAGATCGATCCGCGTCTGCGGCTGGGACCCGGTCGCCGGGTCCCCCGATCGCATCAGTTTGCCCGGCGTCAACCGCTCAGACTTCGGCATGTCGTCTGGCAACCTTTCAAAGGGCGTACCGTCGGGATCGTCGGGTTCCAGCGTCATGCCGCGTCTATCCGACGGAAAATTGCCACTTTTGTGTCCGAACGGTACGGAGAGGATGGAAGCCACGCGCGTTCGCTGCGCGTGGCTGTCGGTTCAGCGACCGATCTTGTCGCCCAGATCTTTGATGGCGTCGCCCACTTTACGGCGGCCCGTGCCGAGCGCCTCTTCGACGCGCCCGGCGGCACGGTCGGCCGCGCCTTCGTTGCGGAGCTGTTCGTCGTTGTTCAGATCCCCCACCGCTTCCTTGATGTTCCCCTTGACTTGATCGACCTTGCCTTGGACTTCGTCTTTGTTCCACATGAGGTTCTCCTTTTCGCTACGACACAAGGAAAAGGAGTGCAGAAGTCGTGCCCTCCTGGAATGGACGAGCTCGCCACCATGGCATGGTAGCTCCTTTATTGGCCCGCGGTGCGCAGGACGTTGACCAGCCGATCGGTGGCGGCGGTGAGCGACCGCCAGGCGGCGTCATCCGCATCGAATTCGCCGGTGCGCCCGATGTCCTCGAGCGCGCGCGCAGCGCTCACCACGCCTTCGGCGTCGAAGTTGGCCGCGGCGCCTTTGAGCCCGTGGGCCGCTCGCTGCAGCGACTCGCCGTCGCGCGCGTCCAGAGCCTGCCGGATCCTTTCCAGATGCCGAGGCGCGTCCTGGACGAACAGCCGGCTGATCTCGGCGAGGAGATCGCGGTCGCCGCCGACGCGGGCGAGAACGGCCATGGAAACCGGAGCGAGCTCGCCGCCACGGCCGCCGGAGCCGCCGTTGGCCATCTCCTCGACGAGCGCGCACAGGTGGCGCGGGTCGAGCGGCTTGGTGAGGTACTCGTCCATGCCGGCGGTCAGGCAGCGCTCCCGATCGCCTTTCATCGCGTGCGCGGTCATCGCGATGATGGGCAGACGCGGGATCTCGCGCTCGGCCTCCAGCGCCCGAATGGCCGCGGTCGCTTCGAACCCGCCCATTTCCGGCATCTGCACGTCCATGAGCACGACGTCGAAGTGCTGCGCGGCGATCGTGGCCAGCGCCTGTCGGCCGTTGGCGGCGATCGTCACCTTGTGGCCCCGCCGTTCGAGGAGGCTCGCGGCAAGCCGCTGGTTGACCGCGTTGTCCTCGGCGAGCAGAACGTGCAGCCGCCGCTCGGGCAGCTCGGCCGGCAGCATCGAGGCGGGGAGGACGGCCCGCTGTCCCGGCTCGCGCGCGATCACGCGGCCGATGGCGCTCAGCAGCTCGCGCTGATCGACCGGTTTCGTCAAGTGCGTCGCGATGCCGACTTCGCGGCACTTGTGGCTCTCGTCGTACTGGCCTGACGAGCTCAGCATCATGATCGTCGCACCCGCGAGATTCGGCGTGGCGCCGATACGCCGCGCGACCTCGAACCCGTCCATCTCCGGCATGTTCGCGTCGAGCAGCACGAGCGCGAACGGCTCCCCGCGCTCGGTCGCGTCGACGAGGGCGCGTAGCGCCGCGGCGCCGCTGTCAACGACGGTCGGGCGCATCTTCCATCGGATCAGCAGATCCTGCAGGACGCGGCGGTTGACGCCGTTGTCGTCGACGATGAGCACGGGGAGGTTGGTGAGGTTGACGGCGGGGGGATCGGGCCGCGCGTCGGTGCTGCCGAGGTTCACGGTGAAGTGAAATGTGCTGCCCTCGAGCGGCTCGCTCTCGAGCCAGATCCGCCCGCCCATCAGCTCGACGAGCGTCGAGGAGATGGCAAGTCCGAGGCCCGTCCCGCCGAAGCGGCGCGTCGTCGATCCGTCGGCCTGCCGGAACGGCTCGAAGATCGCCTGCTGCTTGTCGTCGGGAATGCCCATGCCGCTGTCGCTGACGAAGTAATGCAGCACCATGCCGTCGGCGGTCTTCGACATGGTCTCCACCTGGACGAGGATCTGGCCGCGCTCGGTGAACTTGATCGCGTTGCCCACCAGGTTGACGAGGACCTGACGCAGGCGGCCCGGATCGCCGACCGCGACATTGGGCACATCGGGCAGCACGTGGCAGACGACCTCCAGGTCTTTCTGCTCCGCGCGCAGCGCCAGCGGCTTCAGCAGGTCGGCGAGGTGATCCCGAATCGAGAAAGGAACCTGCTCGAGCTCGAGCTTGCGCATTTCGATCTTCGAGAAGTCTAGGATGTCGTTCAGGATGCTCAGCAGCGCGTCGGCCGAGCTCTTCACCATCGTCAGGTACTCGCGCTGCTCGAGGGAGAGCGCGGTGTCGAGCGCGAGCTCCGTCATGCCGATGATGCCGTTCAGCGGCGTGCGGATCTCGTGGCTCATGTTCGCGAGGAACTCGCTCTTGGCCTGATTCGCTTCCTCCGCGACCCGCGTGGCGGAGACGAGCTCGGCGGTGCGGTCGCGGACCTTGCGATCGAGATCCTCGGTGAGCGCGCGCAGCTCGGTGTTGAGCCGCTCGCGCTGGATTAGCGCCTGTTCGAGCTGGCGGTACGAGTCGGCCAGGCGCGTCTGCATCCCGTTGACGTCCTGAAGCAGCGCCGAGATCTCGGCCGGCGGGTTCGAGGTGAGCTGCGCTTCCGCCTTGCCGCCGTGCGCCGAGATGTTGCGGACGACCTCGACCACTTCCTCGAGCGGCCGCGTCACCATTCGCGCGAAGCCGCGCGCGCCGAGCACCGCGCCGCCGAACGCCAGCAGCATCAGCCCGAGTGTGAAGGCGTAGTAGCCGACCGATTGCAGCCGGATGTTGGCGAGCGGCTGCTCGACGTAGACCTTCCAGCCGGTGCCGGGCGTCACCGCGGCGGCGGCGAGGCTGGTCGCCGCGGCGGTGTTGGCCCCCTGGCGCGAATAGCGGTAGACGCCGTTCGGCGCGCCCGCGCCGCCGAGCACGAGGTTGTCCTGGCCCAGGCTCTCGAGCGGCGTGAACTGGCCGCTGGTGTAAATCACCCGGGCGTGCTGATCGAGGACGGTGATGCGCGCGTCGGGCAGGGTGCGGAAGTTTTCGACGAACTGATCGAACTTCGAGAGGTCGAGCGAGCCGCCCGCCACGCCGGCCACCGCCCCCGCCGCGTCGAAGAACGGCACCGCAATCGTCACGATCGGCACGTACGACAGCCGCCCGAGGATGACGTCCGAGATCGCCGGCCGCTGGCTCCGCACCGCGTTGATGAAGTACTCGCGGTCGCTGACCGGCGGCGACTCGGAATCGCGCGGCGGGAAGATGTCGCGGACGATGCCGCCGCGGTCGGCGACGAACAGGGTGATGAACCCCGGGTAGACGGTGTGATAACCGTCGAGCAGCCGCTGCCGCTGTCCGCCCGACGGCGGCAGGCTCGCGGTCGCCGCCGCGAGCGACTGGACGGCGTGCTGGTGATCGGCGACGTAGGCGCCGATCTGCTGGTTGAGCGAGGCGACCGCCTCGTGCAGCCGCGCGCCGCCGTCCGCTTCCTGTTTGGCGGACGAGAGCTGGCCGTCGACCGACGCGAGCACCAGCACCGGCACGGTGGCGGCGAGCACAAAGGCGTGGAACGCTTCGCCGCGCAGCCGCTGCGGCGGGCGCTGATCGGGCGCCACCCAGCGCAGCGACACCGCGAAGTTCGCGATCAGATCGCCGACCACCACCGCGACCAGCCCGCTGACCACGAGCTGCAGCGCGACCGGGAGGATGGTGTCGCGCAGGTAGCCGACGCCGTAGAGGCTGGGCATCGCGATCAGCGACGCCGCGAGCACGGTCCAGACGACGAAGCCGCCGAGCAGCGGCGAGCGGCCGCGCCGCGAGAAGAAGCCGATCACGATCGCTTCGATCGGCAGGATGCGGGTGCCGACGGTGTAGAGGCCGCGGCCCGACACGGAGTGGATGATCGCGGCGAGCGCGCCCCACCACGGCCCGTAGAGGATCGCGATCGGCAGCGTGACCATGCGGCCGAGCAGCAGCGGTGCGGTGGTGCCCTGCCGCCAGCTGTCGAGCGCCAGCCCGATCAGGCCGGCGAGGACGGCGGTGCCAAGGCGCTTCCAGGTGGATCGGCTCATCGGGGCGGGGCAATTGTGCAATACTTTCAGACGACATGCACGTCTTGATCGCGGAGGACGATCGCGTCACCGGCGAGATTCTCGCGCGCACGCTGCAGCGCTGGCAGTACAGCACGACGCTGGTCAGCGACGGCGCGCAGGCGTGGGAGCGGCTGCGGGTCGCGACCGATCCGACGCTTGCGGTCCTCGACTGGATGATGCCGGAGATGGACGGCCCCGACGTCTGCCGCCGCGTTCGCTCCGAGCTGCCGCTCGCGAACATGTACCTGCTGCTGGTCACCGCGCGCGAGAGCCGCGGCGACGTGGTCGCCGGCCTCAACGCCGGCGCCGACGACTACAT
>JAYVYV010000276.1:0-3580 GCA_043783985.1 Acidobacteriota bacterium
TCGCGGCGGCTGCTGCGCGGCAACGAGGCAATGCCGATCACCGTCAAGACGTTCGACACGCTCGCGGTGCTCGTCGAGCGCGCCGGCCAGATCGTCGACAAAGAGGAGTTGATGCGGCGTGTCTGGACAGACGCGATCGTCGAGGAATCGAATCTCAGCCAGCAGATCTTCATGCTCCGGAGGATGCTCGGCGAGGATCCGAAGGACCACCGCTACATTCAGACCGTGCCCAGGCGAGGCTACCGCTTCGTCGCGGAAGTGACCCCGACTGGCGTCCCACTCGAACGGGCGCCGGCCGCTGCACCGGTGCTGCGGCTGTCGCTCGTTCTCCCATCAGACAGGCCGCTGGCGATCGGCGCCTGTTCACCCATCGCCCTGTCGCCGGATGGCCGCGCGCTGGCCTACGTCGCACTCGAAGAGGGCAGCACCGCGCTGTTCGTCCGCTCGATGGATCGCGACGAGTCGATGCGCTCACCGCGCAGCGACGGCGCCTCCATGCCGTTTTTTTCGCCGGACAGCCGCTGGATCGGCTACGTGTCCAACGGACGGCTGTGGAAAACGTTCGCGGCTGGCGGCATGCCGATCGCGGTGTGCGATGCCGGACCGGAGTGCCGCGGCGCGTCGTGGACGCCGCGCAACGAGATCGTCCTCGCCGCGGCGCCGGCCACCGGTCTCTCGATCGTGTCGGCCGAAGGCGGCGCCCCCCGGATGTTGACGACGCTCGATTTCGCGAAGGGCGAGCGCACGCATCGCTGGCCGGATGCGCTGCCATCGGGACACATCCTGTTCACCATCGCCTACGCGGGTTCGGCATCGTTCGACGAAGGCGAGATCGTCGTCATCTCTCCGGACGGCGCCGAGCGTCACCGCGTCGTACGCCAGGGCAGTTGCGGGCGATACGTGCCGGGCGGTCATGTGGTGTACATGCGGGGCGGCTCGATGATGGCCGTCGCCTTCGACGCCGCGCGTCTCGAAGCGGGCGGGGCGGCGCTTCCGGTGGCGGATCGCGTGATGACCCAGCCGACCGGCGCGGGGTACTTCGCGTTCTCGAACACCGGATGCCTGCTGCACCTCACCGGCGATGCGCAGGAGGTCAAGCAGCGGCTGGTGTGGGTCGACGGCGACAACCGCCTGGAGCCGCTCGCGCTCGACGACGACGCGATCGAAGAGCCGCGGCTGGCGCCGGACGGGACGCGCGTGGCGTTCGGCATTCGCGGCAAGTCGAACGACATCTGGATTCACGACTTCGCCACCAGCGCGTTGACACGCATCACCTATGAAGGAGACAACTTCGCGCCGATCTGGACGCCCGACGGCACCCGCGTGACGTTCAGCTCGAATCGGAACGGGCCGTGTCACATCTTTTCCCAGGATCTCGAAGGCCGGCACATCGTCGAACTCGTGGGCGGCGATTACGATCTGGTGCCGGGCTCCTGGTCGCCGGACGGCGCCGTCCTCCTCTTCACCGAATACAACCCCGGCACCGGCGCCAATATCTGGATGTGCACGCCGGGCGGGGGCGCGCCGCCCCACGCGCTGGTGCGGTCGCACGCAAACGACTTCGGACCCGCGTGCGCGCCTGACGGCCGCTCGTTCGCCTACACGTCGGACGAGTCCGGACGGTTCGAGGTCTATCTCTGCCCGTTTCCTGAATTCGGCGCAAAGACGCAAGTGAGCCTGAACGGGGGCGCGGAGCCTGTCTGGTCGCCGGACGGCCGTCTCTACTATCGAAGCGGACCCAGCGTGATGATCGCCGAGGTCGATCTCGCCGGCCGGAAGCGGGTCGGCGCCCCGCAGCCGATCGCGGACGGCCCGTTCCAGCCTGGTGCGGTCACGGGGCTGCCCAACTACGATGTCGCGTCCGACGGCCGACTGCTGATGATCGCCCAGACCGCGGCGCAGGCGCAGCCCGATCGGTTGTCGGTCACGGTCAACTGGTTCGCGGATATCGCTGCCCGCTTCGCTTGATGCGCCTGAGCCACAGGACTCGCACGACCTAGATTCCTGCCCATCGCGCCCAGCCGACAACGGCCAGGACCGCGCCCAGGATGGCCAGAATCAACCGAACAAATTGCGCCTGCCGATCGACGGTGTTCATCGTTGTCATCACGTCATCTCGCTTGGTTCAGGTTCGCCACACACGCCCGCAACTCGCGCAGCTCGTCCTCCTCATGGGTGAAAAAGACGAAGTGTTCTGCTCCGGGTAGGCCCACGATGCTCACGCCGCCCGGAGCGTTCCGAAGGTTGTTCTTCCACCGATTGATGTACGCAGCGGTTGCTGCTTCGTACTCCTTGATCGCCGCGCGCTCCTGATCGTCATTGTGGCTGATACTATTTTTGAGTAATCGCGCTTCATCGCACCCCGAACACCGGCGCGGTGTCTCCTGACCCCGAGCAGCACCACGGGCCGTCCGGACGCGCCCAATCGAGTACTTCCAACCGGACGCCGTCTTCCACTGTGACGAACTGCACGGTTGTGCCTCGACGGATCGTGCCAGGCCGCCGGTTCCTGCGGACAGGCAAGGGACGCCGCAAATGTCAGCGCGAGCGCAATCCATTTGGGCCTGAACGTCCTATTTCGAATCCGCGCCGCCGCCGGTCAGCTGCTGCTGTTGAAGCGCCGCGGCGCCCATCAGGCCGCCCATCCCCATCGACTCGACGGCGCTGCTGGGGATGATCATCATCGCGCCCTTCTCCTTCAGCCCCTCGTACAGCATGTTCATCGCGCGCAGATGCAGCGCGGTCGGGTTGTTCTGGTATTCCTTCGACGCTTCCGCGAACGAGTGCGCGATCGCCAGCTCGGCTTCGCCAAGGATGATGCGCGCCGCCTTTTCGCGCGCGGCTTGTGCCTCGCGCGACATCGCGTCCTGCAGCGCGACTGGGATGACGACGTCGCGCATCTCGACCGAGGAGACGGTGACGCCCCACGGGTTCGAGCGCTGATCGATCAGCGCCTGCAGCTCGGTCTCGATCTTCTCGCGGCCGCGCAGCAGATCGGTCAGATCGGTGCGGCCGATGATGTCGCGCAGCGCGGTCTGCGCCGCCCAGCTCACCGCCTGGGCGTACTCCTGGACCTCGAGCGCCGCCTTCTGCGGGTCGTGCACCATCCAGAACAGCACGGCGTCGAC
This sequence comes from Acidobacteriota bacterium, assembly GCA_043783985.1. Classification (GTDB taxonomy): domain Bacteria; phylum Acidobacteriota; class Vicinamibacteria; order Vicinamibacterales; family CAVVIG01; genus CAVQFC01. The sequence goes on from JAYVYV010000276.1 coordinate 3,129, forward strand.
GTTGACCGGCACCGTGTCCGCGGTCAGCGTCTGCTCGGCGGCGAAGCTGGTGGTGATCGTCCGCTGATCGATCCAGGACGACACGGTGTCCTCGTGGATCGACCAGCGCACCATCACCACCAGCTTCGCCGCCGAACAGACGCTGACCTCCGACACCGTCCCGGTCAACGTCGATGCGGTGCTGTTCTGGCTGGTGCACGACGTTGAGAAGGCGGCGCTGGAAGTGCAGGACTACTCGCAGGCGGTCAGCTGGGCGGCGCAGACCGCGCTGCGCGACATCATCGGCCGCACTGACCTCACGGTCCTGCTGCGCGGCCGCGAGAAAATCGAACAGGAGCTGCAACTGCTCATCGACGCGCGATCGAATCCCTGGGGCGTCACGGTCCAATCCGTGGAGATGCGCGACGTCGTCATTCCCGTGGCGCTGCAGGATGCGATGTCGCGCGAGGCAC
>JAYVYV010000277.1:0-9432 GCA_043783985.1 Acidobacteriota bacterium
GGCGCGCGGGACCGGCCCGCCCGCGGCGTCCCTGATGATCCTCGAGGCCGTGCGCCTGCACCCCGACCGCGCGGATGCGCTCCTGGCGCACCTCGCCGCGATGTCCTCGTCGCCCGATTCGCTGACGGCCCAGCGCTCGGCCATCGTGGACGCGTTGGCCGAAGCACGGCGCGAACGTGCGTGGGCGGCGGGAACGGCGGTGCTCTTCGCGCACCCGCTCGGCGTCACCGATGCCGCTCGCCGCAGGTTCAATGTCGCCGCCGACGCGCGTCCCGGCGGCGGCGCCGACCGCTTCCCGATCACTTTCGACACCGCCGATTGGGATCGGTCGACAGCGATCAGCGCGCCGGGGCAGTCCGGCTCGCCGGACAGCCCGTACTTCGCCGATCTCGCGAAGCTCTGGTCGGAGGGCCGGTCATTCCCGCTCGCGTTCAGCGAGCGGGCCGTCCAGGCGCACGCGGCGGCGACGCTGACGCTGATGCCGCCGCCGAAATAATGTGGCGCAGCCCTTCAGGGCTGCGTGCGCCGCAGGAATCCGCGCGTCACGCTGGCGCGGCCGTCGTTCTTCGCCGGCGTGATCTTCAGGATCGTGCAGAGCAGATCGTAGACGTGGACGTTTTCGAACGGCGCGACGACGAGGCCGCGCCGGAGCGGGGGACCGGCCGCCACGAACAGCGCGCCCATGTCGCGGGTCGTCGGCGTATAGCCGTGCGCCCCGACGTACAGTTCCTCTTGCGTCAGACGCTGGCCGGAGGTCACGCTCCAGCCGTCGGCAGGGATGCCGACGATTGCCGGGATGCGCGGGTTGTCGTTGAAATGCAGCCGCGCCGGCACATCCTGGCGTTTGTAGATGGCGAGCTTCGGGTGCTTGCCGTGCAGCCGGCGGTACAACCCATCGACGTCGCCATCGCGCGGCGTCAGCTGGAGGTTGGCGCCCGACTCGAGGATCTCGACCGTGCCGAGGTCGATGAACGCATCGAGATAGACGATGCGGTCATAGGAGAGCGGGGTCATCCCGTGATCGGAGACGATCACGATCGACGTGCGATCGTCCAGCCCGAGGGCATGCACGCCGGCGACGAGCGTGCCGAGCGCGGCATCGAGATGGGCGGCCGCGGCCGCGAGCTCCGGCGAGTCGGGGCCGAAGTCGTGCCCGGCCGTGTCCACTTCCTCGAAGTAGAGGCTGACGAACGACGGCCGTTCCACCGTGGGCAGCGCCAGCCACGCCAGCGCCTGCGCGACACGATCGGGCGTCGCCAACGTCTGGTCGTACGGCCTCCAGTAAGTGGGCCGCACGCCTCCGATCACCGCTTCGGTTCCCGGCCAGAACATCGTCCCCACGCGCCGCCCCTGGCGGATCGCCGTGACCCAGAGCGGCTCGCCGCCCCACCAGCGCGCATCCTTCGCCGTCTCCGACGACTGCGTGAAGCGCTCGGGCATCGACGCATCCCGCATCGTGTTGCCGACGACGCCGTGGTGCCCGGGGTAGAGGCCGGTGACGATCGTGTAGTGGTTGGGGAACGTGAGGACGGGAAAGGACGGGATCATCGCCTTCGCGCGCACGCCGCGCGCGGCGAGCGCCTTCAGGTTCGGCGCCGGCTGGCGATCGATGTAGTCCCAGCGCCAGCCGTCGAAGGAGATCAGGATGAGGATCGGCGGCTGGTCGGTGCCGCCCTGCACCCCGGGAGCCGCGCAGACGAACGCGAGCGCCAGGACGCCGACGAGGCGGCGGAGCCGGGTCCAGCGCGACATCTACATGATGTCGTTCGGGTCGGCGACCGGCGGGGCGATGGTAACGGTGCGAACGGGGCTCGTGATGATGAACCCGCTATCCGTGGCGAGCTCGAGGCGGAAGCCGACGTGCACGCTCCGGAGCTTCAGGAAACTGCCGCCGAGTGAGCTGCCCGCGAGCCGGACCGGCGTGAAGACCGGGAAAAAGGCGCCGCCGCGCACGAGGACGTTTGCGCTGGCCGGCGCGACCAGGATGAACTCGTACGTGCTGTTGACGGTGGTGACGATCAGGCGCTCGAGCGCGGACAGCTCGTCCACGCGGATGCCGCCGCGCCAGTCGTGCGCGCTCCACGAGCTCAACAGGCCTCGGGCCGGCACGGGAACCGGGAGAACGACGGACCGATCATGATCGCGGGTCACTGGACCTGATGGCAATGATAGCAGCCCAGCCCGCCGCGCGAGCGATTGTATTCGTAGGATTGCGTGAAATCGTACGAGGGACGGCGGAGCAGGCGCGACATCCCCGGCACGACGATCTCGCGCATGTAGGCGGCTGTGGCCTGATTATCGGACTCAGCGAGGTAGCCGTAGATCGCGTTGCGCATCTGGGCGTCGATGTTCGTTTTGTAGATCTCCCAGCCGCGCTCCCGCACGTCGGGCTGCGGCAGCGCCGCCACCGCCGGCATTCGCCAGCCCCTCGCCTGGGCGTGGACGCCATGGCAGGTTTCGCACGTCACGCGATCGGCCCCGCCTTTGAGGCGGCCGAACGTGACGCGCGCCCACGGCATCACCTCGGCGTCCATGAACGTGATGATGTCGGCCTGGCTGCGCTTCTCGCCGTGGGGCATCAGCGCATCGTCGGCCGCGTAGGTCACCGCGACGGTGTGGCCGTGGAGGCCGATCGCGACGGCGACGATCGCAACGAGCACGCCGACGAAGCCGGCCAGCGTCCCGCGCAGGTCGAAGGCCGGCGGTCGCGGAGCCCACGCGAGCGCGGAGCGGACGGCGTCCGCGTCACGCAGCGCGCGCGGGTCGCCGGCGAGCAGCTCGAGCAACGCCGCCAGCTGGCCGCCGCGGCGCACGGCCGTCAGCACCAGCGGCGCACCGCCGGCGCCCGGGTGGACGGTGATGGTCGACGTCGCGAGCACCCGGTCCAACGCCGACTCCGCGCGGTGAACGTCTCCGACGTCGTCGAGCGCGATCTCGACGAGGCCGTCGCGTGTGATCCGGAGCAGGCGGAAATCGGTCAGCAGGTAGCGCTCGCCCGCGAGGCGGCGCGAGAGCCGCCACGGACGGCTGCTCCAGAGCAGCCGTTCCCATGGCAGGAGCGCGTGTGGCGTCACGGCGCGCGGCTTACGGCGTCGGCTTGCCGAAGTTGACCTTGGGGACCGTCTTCGCTTCCGGCGGCGCCTGGAAGAAGGGGTACTCCTTGAAGCCGAACATCTTCGCCGTCAGGTTCGAGGGGAATTGGGCGCGCGACGTGTTGTACGCCTGCACCGCTTCGTTGTAGCGCATGCGCTCCACGGCGATGCGGTTCTCGGTCCCCGCGAGCTCGTCCATCAGCCGGTTGAACTGCTCGTTCGACTTCAGCTGCGGATAGTTCTCGACGACGGCGAGGAGCCGTCCGAGGGCCGAGGTCTGCTGGTTTGCGGCCGCGATCGTTTCATCCGGCGTCTTGGCCGCGAGCAGCCGCGAGCGCGCGTCGGCGATGTCCTTGTAGACGGCCTCTTCGTGCTGCGCGAAGCCCTTCGTGGTCTCCACGAGATTGGGAATCAGATCGTTGCGGCGCTGGAGCTGGTTCTCGACCTGCGCCCACTGCGCCTTGATGGCCTGTTCCTTCGTGACGAACGTGTTGTACGAACAGCCGGTCAGCGGCAGCGCCGCCGCCGCCAGCACCACCATCTGCATCAGAGTTCTTCGCGTGATCTTCATATACGCATTCTACCAACTGGAGCCGCCGCCGCCGCCTCCGCTGCTGCCGCCCCCGAAACCGCCGAAACCGCCGCCAAATCCGCCACCGCCCCCACCGCCGCCGAAACCGCCGCCGAACCCGCCGCCGAAGGGGCCCACGCCGCTCGACCAGCCGCCGCCGCGGCCCCAGAAGCCGCTGCGTCTCCCGCCGCCGCCGCCCATGCGGCTGACGATCAATATGACGATGAACACGGCGATCGGGAGCCAACCCGGGATGCCGCTGCCGCCGCTGCGCTGGCGCGACGCCTGACGCGGCGCCCGCACGCCCTCGAGCGAGACGCCCCGGCCCTGGGCGATGCGGCCGATGATCCGCTCCGCGCCGGCGCGGAGACCTTCACTGTAATTGCCGTTCCGGAAGGACGGCGTCATGACGTCGCGGCTCGTTTCGCCGGCAAAGCCGTCCGTGATCCACTGCTCGAGGTCGTACCCGACCTCGACCCACACCCGCCGCTCTTTCAGCGCGAGCAGAATCAGCAGCCCGTTGTTCTTGCCCTTCTGTCCGGTGCCTTTGCCGTTGTTCGCGAACTGCTTGACGGCGTACTCGCGGATGTCGGCGTACGGCTCGATGGTGGGCACCGTCGCAACCACCACGACGTCGCCGGTCGCATCCTGGAGCGCGCGGATCATCCGATCCATATCGCCCGCCGCCTCGGCATCGATGACGTGCGCGAAGTCGTTGACCGGCGCCGTCAGCTCGGGAAGGGGCCCGAGGGCTGGGGACTGGAAACCCTCGGCGCGAGTGCACAGACACGCGAGCGCCAGCGTGAGCGCCGCGATGAACGTCGAACGACTAACGCCCATCGTTCCATCCGTCCACGTGCTTCACCAGCCGAGCGACCGCGTCGAGGTAGGGCGCGAAGAGGCGCTCGGCCTCCGCCGACGTGATGTCGTGCACGCCGACGAGCCGCGCGACCTCGGCCACCGCGCTGCCCGCCGTTCCCAGGATGCGCTCCACGTGCCGCGCCGCAGACGCGACGTCGTCGGCCGCATGGCCTTCGAGCCGCGCGATGCTGGTGACGAGCGCCGCGAACGCGGCCGCCGACTGGACGATCAGCACCGCCAGCGCGTCGCCGCGGCCGCGCGTCTCCAGGAAGCCTTCGCGCAGGTGGAGCAGGTGGCTGCGCGCCTGCACCTCGCACGCGCGCCGCACGTCGGCCGGATCGACGGCGAGCGAGGCGAACGGGTTCGTACCGGCGACGACCGTGTGGTCCGCGAGGATGGCGCCGAACTCGAGCGGGAAGGCGTCGAGCGACTGCTCGAACTCGTGCGCGGCGAACAGCAGCGGCGTGGCGAGGCCGGCGTCGTGCCACGCCTCGACGCGGGCGGCGCATGCGCGCAGATCGTCCGGCGTCAGGGAATCGACCACGGCGAGCGTACGCGCGGGGGGACTGCCGTGCCCGGCGTGCGCGTCGTGAGCCGGGTGCGCGCGCCCGCCGTAGATGACGAGCGACTGCAGCCTGCTGCCGAAGACGTCGCGAAGCTCGCGCTCGAGCGTCTGCACTGTGGCGGAGATGACCATGAAGCTCATTGTATAGAATGTCACGCATGCGTCTGCGCCAGCTGAACGTCGGCTGCTTCGGCGGCGGAACCGGACTGCCCAGTCTGCTCGGCGGCTTGAAGCAAAACCCGTGGCTGCATCTGAATGCCGTCGTCACGATGTTCGACAGCGGCGGGAGCTCGGGGCAGCTGCGAGACGAGTTGGGGGTGCTGCCGCCGGGCGACATCCTGAAGTGCGCGCTCGCGCTCGCGCGCAACGCCCGCGAAGCGCGCCGCGTCCTGCTCGCGCGGCTGCCGACGCTCGAGCATGCCAAGCTCGGCGGTCACACCGGCGGCAACCTGTTGCTGTCGATGATGCAGCGCTACAGCGGCGATTTCCTCGATGCGATCGATGGACTGCGCGCGCTGCTCGGCTGCCGCGGCCGCGTGTGGCCGGTCAGCGTGCAGCAGGCGTCGGTGTGCGCGGAGTACGGCGACGGATCGGCAACCAGCGGCGAGGTCGAGGTGGACGCGGGACAGGCGTCGGGGCGGTTCGTCCGACGGATCTGGCTCGAGCCACCCGTGTCGATCCATCCGGCGGTGGCCGCGGCGATCGGCGAGTTCGACGCCGTCATCATCGGCCCCGGCAGCTTCTACACGAGCCTCATGCCGATCTTCCTCGTCGGCGGCGTGGCCGAGGCCCTGGGCAAGATGAAAGGGCCGATCATTCTCATCGCCAACCTGCTGACCGAGGGGCGAGGCATGCTCGGCTTCACCGCCGCCGACGCGGTGGCGCGGATCGAAGAGGCGACGCACCGCCAGGTCGACGTCGTCATCACCAACATGAAGTGGCCGTCGCCGCAGGTGCTCGGCCGCTACGCGATGGAGCACAAGGAACCGCTCGCGCCCGGCACGCTGCCGCAGCACTGCGAGCTGGTCGGGGGGGAGTTCTGGACCAGCGAGATCGCCCGGCACGATCGCCTGCGTCTCGCGTATGCGGTCTGGAGCGTGTTGTCCGAGCGGCTGCTCGCTGACGGATAGCTCAACCGTATCCATTTAATGGTTGAGCGCGACGTTTTTCGCCTAAGATGGCTACCTACCCGTACAACTGATCGCACAGATCCAGCTGCGGCGTCTGGAGCCCCGGAGGGGGCGTTCCATGCTCAAGAGACGCCGCGCACCCGTTCTTTGTGTGTCCCTCCTCGGCCTGCTCGCCGTCCAGGCATGTCTCCACGCACAGGAACCCCCAGTCAAGGCCACGATTGGCGCCGGCATCAGCGAGACGCGCGGGCGCGACTTCGTGAACGCGCTGGTGACACTGAACGATGTCGTCACCCAGTTGGACAACCGGCCGGAGGAGTCGACGACGCTGGCGCGCGCTCATGCCTACCGCGCCGTCGCGTTCATCGGCCTCGAGCAGCCGGAGTGGGCGAGGGCGGCGGCGCTGCTCGCCCTCAAAGCCGATCCCAAGATTGTCGTCGAGGCGACCGAGTTCGGCCCGCGTGTCGCGGCGCTGTTCGAGAGCGCGCGACGGCCGGCACGCGATCCGGAAGGGGTCGGCCAGACCGCTGAAGCGGCGGGCCGGTTCCAGGACGCATTTCTCGCGTACCTGAGCGCGATCCAGTCGCTGCCGGATCCGCCGGCGGCAGCCGACGATCAGCGTCTGCGCGAAAAGATCATCAAGGTCGTCCAGAAGCTCGAGCCCAAGCCGACGGTGCCGGAGGAAGCGAAAAGCCGCCTGGCCAAGGCCGACGTGCTGCTGGACTCCGGCGATGGCGCGTCGGCGGAGGCGGCCGCCGGACAGGCCGTCACGGAACTGCGCAAGGCCGTGCGGATCGCGCCGTGGTGGCCCGACGTAATCGTCAAACTGGCGACGACGCTGCAGCGATCCGGTCGATTCGAGGACGCACTGGTTAATCTCAATCTGTATCAGCTCGCCGATCCGGAAGGGTACACCGCGACCCTAGCAGCCGGCAGCACGACGCCGGCACCGAGCACTGACCGCGGCGTGCCGGCCGAACCGGAGACGAAGGCCGATGCCCCGGCGGTGATCTACGTGTATTTTCCGCACGCGGCCCGCGGCCTCGGCGTCAAGTCGAAGGTGCTGTGCGACGGCCAGAAGGTCGCCGATCTCACCCACGAACATTACCTCGTGCTGAACGCGGCGTCCGGTTTTCACCTTGTCGAGTTCAAGGGCCGGAAGGCCGAGGGTTCGTTCGAGGGCGGCAAGGAACACTACATCCGCGTCGGCATCGAGGGCTATCCGGCTCACTTCGCGTTGCACGTCACTGATCCAGTCAAGGCGGCGGCCGAGATGCGCGAGAAACAGGTGCTGCTGAACGAGCCCAAAAACACCTTCAGCCGCGAATGCACGGCGGTCGCTGCCGCGCCACGCGGACGAAAATCCAGGTAGGAGCCAGCATGTTGAAGTCCGGAGTCGGTGCGTGTGTTGCGGCGATGGTCTCCGTCGCGCTGATCGTGCCCACGACGATCGTGAGCGCCGGGCAAGCTCAGGCTGCCGGCGGGTTGTTTACCGGCGATTGCGCCGAGGCGCTCGCCGGTGCCGACAAGCTGGCCCAAGGCATGAAGAGCCTGGACGACATGATCGATCGCACCCAGAAGCAAATGGACGACGCCCGAAACGCCGGAGGGCACATGAGCCGCGAGGCTGCAAGGCAGGCGGCGGACGCGCGCAAGGATCTGATGGCCGACACCACGGTATCCGTGCTCTCGAAAATCGGCGAGATGAAAGGCGCTCTCGAGAAGTTGGCGCGGGTGGTGCCGCGGGCAAAGGCGGTCTCCGTCCTGAAGGGGCTCAAGGACATTAAGGCAATCGAAGACGTTTACAAGGGCGTGAAGCTGACCATCGCCTCGGGCAAGTGGAGTCTCGCGATGGAGGAGGCCAATTCGGGGATGGACAGGGTGGCAGCGCTCGGACGGTTTCTCGATGACGTCGGCCTCACTGGAGAACTGGCCACTGTGGTGGGGGGCGCCGTCGGCGGGCTCGCCGTGGCGGTTGGGGTCTTTGCCATCGACACCGTGGCGGCCGATGAAGACGCCTTCCAGAATACCCTCGACCAGAATCGGGCAGCTAATACCCTGAACCTGATCAGACAGAATCGCGGCATTTATCAGGATAAGATCTCGGCGGTCCGATTGCGATGCGCGCCGCGGCAGACCAGCCAGGCGAAGTCGACGCCGCCGTCATCACCGCTGCCGACGCCGCCGCCCGAAGCGATGGTTAGCGCCGGACCGTCGATCGGCAAGGCCCTGGCGGTTACTGGCGTGGGCGCCGCCGGCGTGGCGGGCGCCATCATCTACGGTCCGCAACTGTTCAGCGGTCTCGGCGGCGGCCCGGATTGCACGTCGCAGCTGGCCGCCATCAGCACCGCCGCGAACGGCCTGAGCGGTTGTGGCACCAGCACGAGTTGCTTCAACAGCGTCATCAACCGGATCATCAGCGCCACCGTCGCCGTGTGCACCTGCGTGGGGTCAACGCCGCTGGATGCGTCCGAAAAGGCGTACGTGACCGATCTGTTCGCGCAGATGCGCTCTCTGGGACAGAGCCCTGGCAGCTTGCCCAGTTGCTTCCGCTAGCAGCGGCGTTCCTCGCTCTGTCCGGACTCGTGGTGGACCCGCAAGGTCTACCCGTGCCGGGCGCTCGTGTGGAGCTGGCGTGTAAGGATCGGACCGACACGCGCGAGACCGACGCGCAGGGCCGATTCGCAATCGCCGCCGAGTACGACGGGTGCCGGGTGTCCGTCCTGCACCGCGGGTTTGCGCCGGCGCACCAGACGCTCGGCCGTGCGACGGAACTGGTGATTCGACTCCGTCTTGCCAAGATTACCGAAGTCGTGACGGTATCTCCGGACGCAACCGCTGTTTCGCGCCGCACGTCATTCACCTCGGTCTCGCTGACCGACGCCGAGCTGAAGACCGCTGCGGGGAACGCCGCGGACCTGATCCGCTACGCCACCCTGCTCTCTGGCGCGTCGTTACGTCCGGCCGTCATCTACGTCGATGGCCTGCCGAGCAGCATGTTGCCGTCGATCGAGATGATCGAGCGGATCTCGGTCAATGCCGATCCGTTTTCCGCCGAGCACGCCGACGGCGACGTCACCTCCATCCAGATCGTCACCAAGGCGCCTCCCCGCGTCTTCCGATTCTCCGGCGGCAGCGACGTGCTCGGGCTCGGCGGGCACGACGTGATCGCCGCGGGCGCGCGCTCGGCGTCGAGGTTCGGCAACCTCAGCG
>JAYVYV010000278.1:0-9421 GCA_043783985.1 Acidobacteriota bacterium
GCGGATGAACGCGATCGCCGCGTTGATCGCGCTCAGCATGCTGCGCCGGTCCTCGACCACCGCCCGCACCTTCGCGTAATCGAACACCGTGGTGCCGCCTGCGACCAGGACCCCGAACACAAGATACAGCCCCACGCGGATCAGGAACGCGGTCCGCTCCACCGTGATCTCGTGCGTGACACGGGGATACAGCGTGCCGAACAGCCACGGGTGCAGCGCCCCGAACAGCACGGCGTAGACGATCCACTGAACGGCCGCAAGCCGCAGGAAGCGAAAGAAGTACTCGCCCGCGGCGGCGAAGAATCCGTAGGCTCGCGTCGCACGATCGCGCGCGTACCGGTCGATGATTCCCCCCGCCACGAAGATCCAGAGCACGATGTAGACCGCCGCGGCGCCAACGATGACGACCGGCCGACGTGTGTTGTCGAGGAAGCCGCTCAGGTTGTCGAGCACCGCGCCGAATCCGATGATCGTCGGCTTGAACGTCGTGCCCAGTCCTGACGCCTGGTCGCTGAACTCCTGCATCCAGTCGTAGTTCACGCCGCTCGCCGCGGTGTCGGCGGCCAGGCTGGCGCCCAGATGCTGCGCCAGCATCCCGCGCAGCGCGAGCGCAAGCGGTACGCTGACCAACAGCGTCAGCGCCCAGACCCCGATCAGGATCGCCGGCGCGCGCGTCACGCGGCGCGCCCCCTCGCGCCAGGCCGCGAATGCGCTCATGCGAGCGCCGCCCACGACAGCAGGCAGTCCTGCAGCCAGGCCATCCAGATCAGCGACCACTTCTTCGCCGCGATCGCGCCGTTGGGCTCGAGCGTTCGCGAATTGTTGGTGTAGTTCACGTCGAGCAGGAGCACGCGCTGCGGATCGACCTGGGCGGAGACGACCGGCGCCCGACGATCGTAGGAATAGAGCTTCCAGCGGTCGGCGCCGTCCCACTGCTCGGTCACCCGCTCTCCGTTTGCGAAGGTCACCAGCACGTCGAGCGGGAACACGGCTTCGCCGTACCGTCGAAGCACGACGCCCGCGCGGTACTGATCGCCGTCGCGTTCGCTCTTCACGTCCTGGACGCCGTAGTCGAACACGTTCGAGCTGCGGTACACCTGATCGAAGTACCAGCCGAGGTCCTGACCGCTGACGTGATTGGCCACCGTGAAAAAATCTTCAGGCGTCGGGTGCCTGAACGCCGCCGCGGCGAAGTGCGCGGACAGGATCCGCTGCAACACCGGCCAGCCGAGGCGTCGCTCCAGCGTGTTCAGCCACAACGCCGTCTTATTGTAAGTGATGCTGCCGCCCGTCGACGGGAAGTAGCGGTAGGTCGGCGTCGACTGCGCGTCGCTCGTCGCATCGCGCCGGTAGGCGGCCAGCCGGTTGCCCTCGGTCTCGCGGCCGAGCGCGACGTCCTTGAAGACCCACGGCACGAAGCCGCCAAAGTAGCGGAGCGCGAGGTAGTTGGGATCGTAGACCTGGGCGACGGCGCGCGCGGTCGAAAAGGTGTTGAACCCCTCGTCCATCCACGCGTCCTCGAACTCGTTGTTGCCGACGATGCCGTACCAGAACTGATGGCCGGCTTCGTGAACCGTGACGCCTTCGGGCGTGGTGACGCGGGAAGGCGCGAGCCAGCGGGTGCCGGCGGTGAACAGCGTCGGGTACTCCATGCCGCCGGCGCCGCTCTGGAACGCGGGATCGACGATCGTGATGTGGCCGTACGGATACGCGCCGTACCACTCGCCGTAGTACTTCAGCGTCGTGCGCGTCGCGTCGAAATGGCGCTCCGCCTGCGCGGCGTGTTCCGGCTGGAGCAGGAGTCGCATCTCGACCGCCGGCAGCCGCGGATGCTCGAAGCGCGCCGTCCGCTCGACGTAATCGGGGCTCGTCGTCCAGGCGAAGTCGTGCACGTCGTCCTGATGGTAGCGGTGGGTCGTGGTGCCGTCGGCGTTGTCCCGCCGCTCGCGCTGGACGCCCGTCGCGCCCAGCGGCCAGCCCGAGGGCACCGTCAACGACACGTCGTAGACGCCGTAGTCGGAAAAAAACTCGGTGCCGGAATGGAACTGGTGACAGTTCCACCCTTCATCCTGGAGCACGCCGAGCTTGGGAAACCACTGCGCGATGAAAAAGAAGTTGCCGATCGCGCCTGTGCGCGCGAAGGTGCGCGGCACGTGCGCCGTCCAGGCGATCTCGATGGTGGCGGTGCCGCCGGGGTCGATCGGCTGCGCGAGCGGCACCGACATCACGGTCTCGTCGCTGGCATTCTCGTCGTCGGGCGAGATGAAACGCTTCGAGGCGGCGCGATTGCTGCCGCCGACCGTGATCGCCGTGACGTCGATGTGGGCCCACTCGTCGGTGCGGCGGGGGAGATCGTCGCTGGATGCGCCGAGCGCGCGCTCGCGCATGAACGTCGACCGCCTGTTCTTCCACGCGTTCCAGTACAGGTGAAACTGGAGATCCGACGCGGGCCGGCTGGTGATGTTGCGCCACGTGACGGTTTCCGATCCGGTGATCGTCCGCGCCGCGGGATCGAGCCGCGCCGAGATCGTGTAACTGGCGTTGCGCGGCGAGAGCGGCGGCGTGATCACGCCGGACGTCGACGCCGCCGATGCCGTGCGTCGCAGATCCGCGTCCTGAGCGGACGGCGCGGTGATGGCCGCGGCCGCGAGGAGCGAAGTGAGCCACGGGCGGCGCATGCGCAGCATGCTATCACCTGGATCCGGCGGGCGCCCAGACGGTCAGCCCCGCGTCGCGCGCCGCCGACGCCAGACGACGGTCGTACGCCACCACGCCCGCGAGCTCGGATCCGAGTGAGAGTGCCGTCGCCAGGTGAATCGCATCGAGCGCCCGAAGCGAGCGGGGTCCGACACGCGTCGACGCCTCGAGCAGCACCTCGTCCGGGCGAATGAGATGCACGCGCGAGAGCATATGGCGCGCGTGGCTGGTGACGGTTGCGTCGTCCACGAGCTGCGCGGTCCGCAGTACTTCGACCTTCGCCAGGCTGCTTGACGCGCGCGCCGTCCACGCCGCGAGGAACTGCGCAAGGCTCGACGTCTCGGGCTCCTCGAAGATCAACTTGATGAGCGCGGAGGAATCGAGATACACGATCGCATCGCTCACAGCTGGCGATCCGATCGCATGCGTTGGAGGATGCGGCTCGCCCGCCGCGACGGATGTCCGGCGAGCGGACGCATCGCCGAGAGCAGATCTCCCGTCGCCGGCGTCAACAGGCCGTCCCGCTTCAACCGCTCGAGCACCGCGACGGGTTTGGGGAGCGGCGCCAGAATCGCCACCGGCTGCCCGCGGTCGGTGACCTCGAGGGTTTCCCCGCGCGCGATGCGCGCGAGATACACGCTGAGGTTCTGTCGCAACTCTCGAACGCCCACCTGTGTTTCCATGTAGCACATTGTAGCACATCGGCATCGGTATCGGCATCGGCGTCGGCGTCCGCCCGCATCGCGTTCGTGAACGGGACGAGCCGCGCCAGGTCGCGCAGGGCTTCAGCCCCCGCTCGGCTGGCCTCGACGCCCTGCGCTACGCACCGAAAGGCACGAACACCGCCGACACCATCGCATCCGCCGGCGCGCTGTCGATCGGCGCGCCGACCGCGCCGTTGGCGAGGTGATGCGCGCGATAGCCGAACGCGGCGATCTGCGCCAGAAACTGCGCCGGCGTGATGCCCGACGCGCGCTCGAGCTGCGTCGGGTGCAGCTCCGACAGAATCACCGGCCGGTCTTCTTGCAGAATCCGCGCCGCGCCGCGCAGCACCTGCGGCTCGGCCCCTTCCACATCCATCTTGATGAAGCGCACCGGCCGGCGGAGGTCGAGGCCGTCGAGCGCGACGACCGGCACCTCTTTTTTCTGATTGCCGGCGAGCGGCGCGCGGCCCTCGCGCAGGAGATAGGCGCCGCCGGAGTTCAACGTCTCGACCGGAAAGGTGAGCGTCGCCGTGCCGGGCGTGGCGCCCACGGCGGCGCGCTGGAACCGCACGCGATCGTTGAAGCCGTTCTCGGTGAGCGATCGTTCCAGCAGATCCGCGTTCGAATCGAGCGGCTCGAACGAGTAGACGCCGCCCGCCGGCCCGACCGCCGCCGCCATCTGCATCGTGAAGAAACCGATGTGGCCGCCGACGTCGATCGCCACGTCGCCGGGCGTCAGGAGCCCCCGCACGAAGCGGATCTCGTCCGGCTCGTACCGGCCGCGGAGGATGTTGAGGCCGATCACGTGGTCCGACAAGTCGATGAACAGGCGAACCCCAGGCGCGATCTCCTTGATCACGACCGTCGGGTCGTTGGTGTGCGCGAAGTCGGGATTCTTGTCGCGGAACTCGGCCGAGGTCATCAGGTGGTGTCGGAGTTCGGCCGTCGTCTGCGACCCGGCCAGCTTCGGGGCGATGACGTCCTCGTTCTCGGGATCGCGATCGAGCAGGAGCCGGTAGGCCCAGACGACGTGTTCGCGGGTCAGCCCGCGGGGCTAGTCTGGCGCCATTGACGTGCATCGTACCACCGGGAGGTGGCGCCTCCGTTGGAGGCGCGCGTATAATCCCGAAGTTATGCCCAACATCAAAGTCATGCATTTCGGGCTCGGCCCGATTGGCGCGGCCATCGTCAAACAGGTGGCGGCGCGCCCCGGATTCAAGATCGTCGGCGCCATCGACATCGATCCGGCCAAGATCGGCCGCGATCTCGGCGACGTCGTCGGCCTGTCCAAACGGCTCGGCGCGAAAGTGTCCGGCGACGCGGCCAAGGCGCTGAAGGCGGCCAGGCCCGACGTGGTCATCCTGTGCACCAGCTCGTCGATCAAGAAGGTGATGCCGCAGATCGAGATGATCCTGAAGTCGAAGACGGCCATCGTCTCGACGACCGAGGAGCTCTCGTATCCCGGCTACACGCACATCCGGCAGGCGCGGCAGATTCATGCGCTGGCGAAGAAGGCGAAGGTCGCGGTGGTCGGCACCGGCGTCAACCCCGGCTTCGCGATGGACGCGCTGCCGATCGCGCTGACCGCGGTCTGCGAGCGTGTGGACCGCATTGTCGTCAACCGCGTGCAGGACGCGCGGGTCCGCCGGCTGCCGTTCCAGCAGAAGATCGGCGCCGGCCTGACCACCGAACAGTTCCAGAAGAAGGTCGACGACGGCAGCGTGCGGCACGTCGGGTTGACGGAATCGATCGCGATGATCGCCGACGCGATGGGGTGGACGCTCGACCGCATCACCGACGACATTCAGCCCAAGCTCGCGGCGGTCACCATCTCGAGCGAGTTCCTCGCGGTGGATCCCGGCTATGTCTGCGGGATCATCCAGGACGGCGTCGGCTACCGCAAGAACGAGCCGGTGATCCGCCTGCACATGGAGGCATATCTGGGAGCGCCGGAGTCGTACGACTCGGTGGAGATCGAAGGGTCGCCGACGATCTCGTCGAAGATCTCGGGCGGGATCCACGGCGACGTCGCGACGGCGTCCATCGTCGTCAACTCGATCCCGAAGGTGCTGGAAGCGGCGCCCGGACTGCACACCATGCGCGATCTCGCCCTGCCCTCGTTCTTCCCCGGCCGATAGCGGATGCGGCGCCTCGTGACGGCGCTGGCGTGTGCGGCCACGGTTTCGGCCGTTCCACCGGACGCGCGGGGAATCGTCGCCGAACGCGTGACGAAGCTGACGCGCGCAGCGTCGTGGACTTTGGTGGCGTCGGTGCCCATCGCTTGCCGCATGTTCCATCCTCAGGGCATGGTCAAGATCGGCGAGACGTTCTTCGTCTCCTCGGTCGAGGTCATCGACCGCGACGCCGGCAAAGGCGTCGGCCATCTCTTCAAGATCGACCAGCACGGTTCGCTGATCGCCGATCTGCGTCTGGGCGAGGGCGCGATCTATCATCCCGGCGGCATCGACTACGACGGCCGCGACATCTGGGTGCCGGTGGCCGAGTACCGTCCGGACAGCCGCTCGATCATCTACCGTGTCGATCCGCAGACGATGACGGCCGTCGAAATGTTTCGCGCCGGCGACCACATCGGCGCGATTGTCCACGACACCGACACGCACATGCTGCACGGCGTGAGCTGGGGATCGCGCCGCTTCTATCGCTGGACTCTCGGCGGCGTGGTGAAAAACAGCCGGCTCAACCCGTCGCACTATCTGGATTACCAGGACTGCAAGTATCTCGGACGCGAACGCATGCTCTGCACGGGCGCCACCGAGATCCGCCAGACGCGCGACACGCCCGCGTTCCGCCTCGGCGGGATGGATCTCGTGAGCCTCGCCGATGGGCGGCCGGTGCACCAGGTGCCGGTGCTGCTCTGGACCGCCGGCGGGTTGGACATGACGCACAACCCGGTCTGGATCGAGCCGAGCGCGGCCGGCCTGCGCGCCTACTTCATGCCCGAAGACGATCGATCGACCCTCTACGTCTACGACGTCAACGCGAAATAGCGCCGCGTGACATAATTTCGGGCACCGATGGAGTTTCTTGCGAAGTGCCCCAAGTGCGATGCCGGTCTGCCCGTTGCGGCGGCCGGCGCGCCGCCCTCAATCACGTGCGGCGGCTGCGGCTGTGACATTCCGCTTTCCGTCTCCGACGCGCTGCGCGAGGATCGAGCGGTCGATTGCTGTCCGGTTTGCCGCGGTCGCGACTTCTACATCCGCAAGGATTTCGATCCCAAGGTCGGCCTCACCGTGGTGATCATCGGTGCGCTGATCAGCGCCGGCTTCTACTGGTACGGCCGCGATCTGATCGCCTACAGCATTCTCGGCGCGGCGACGCTGATCGATCTCGCGATCTACGGACGGCTGAAGGATCTGACCGTCTGTTACCGGTGCCACAGCGAGTTCCGCGGCGCCTTCGAGCACAAGGCCGTGGCCTTCGATCTCCACACCGCGGACGTCCTGGAGATGGAATACGAACGGCGGATCGGGCGACGGTAGATCGGGAAACCCCAACTTCAGAAGAGGGTCACAATCACTGACGTGCCCTCTTCCACGACGCTCTGGTCCGCGGCGATTTCGATGTAGCCGTCGGCCTGCGACAGGCTCGTGATGTCGCCGGATCCTTTGAAGGCGGGAAAGGCGACGCCGTCGCGCAGCCGCACCGTATAAAACTGATGGCGGTTGACCGCCGACGCGATCCGGCGGCCGAGCGGCGCGCCGACCGTCCGCGGCGCGTGCGGGGGCAGGCGCGCGAGCGCGCGCAGGAACGGCACGAGCAGGATGTACGCATTGGACAGGCACGACGTCGGGTTGCCGGGCATCCCGAAGAACGGCGTGCGGCTGGTGCCGATCGTCGCGAAGGCGGTCGGCTTGCCCGGCCGGACCGCGATGCCGTGAAAGATCATCTCGCCCCGCGCCGCGATGGCGTCGACGACGAGATCGCGCTCGCCGACCGAGCTGCCGCCCGAGAACACGATCAGATCGGCGGATCCGCAGGCGTCGAGCGCGTCGATCAGCGCGGCGACGGTGTCCTGCGCCGCGTGTCGCGGCTCGGCCATGCCGCCGTGCGCCACGACGATCGCGCCGAGCGTGAAGCGGTTGACGTCGTAGATTTGTCCAGGCGCGAGTGTCGCACCCGGCTCGATCACCTCGTTGCCGGTGGAGAGGATGGCTACGCGCGGCTTCGCGAACACCTCGACGTTCGCCTGGCCGATGGCCGCGATCGCGCCGATCCGGCTGGGCGAGAGCACGTCGCCGGCCGCGATCACCCGATCGCCCGTGGCGATGTCGGCGCCGCGCCGGCCGACGTGCTGGCCGGCTGTCGCCGTCGCGAAGATCTCGATCTTGTCCCGGTCCGCCTCGTCCCGGTCCCCCTCGTCCCGGTCCCCGCCCCGTGCCGTCTCCTCGACCATCACCACCGAGTCGGCGCCGGCGGGAAGCGGCGCGCCGGTGGCGATCTCCGCGCAGGTCCCGCGCTCGATGGTGACGCCCGACAGCTCGCCTGTGTAGATGCGATCCAGCAGCCGCAGGCGGGCAGGCGTCGATCGCGTGGCGCGCTCGGTGTCGGCCGCGACGACCGCGTAGCCGTCCATTGCCGATCGGGCGAAAGGCGGGACGTCGATCGGCGACGTCACGTCGGCCGCCGCGACGCGGCCGCCCGCGTCCTCGAGACGCGCGCGCTCGGTCCGCGCGATCGGCCGCACCGCCGCGTCCAGACGACGGCGGGCCTCCTCGAGCGAGATGGTGGATGAAAAGGGACGCATCAGACGGCGTGATCCCCGTCGTTCGACGTTCGGCGTTCGGCGTTCGGCGTTCTCCGTTCCGAACCGCGCACGACGACCCGCGAACGACGAACGGCGAACCACGAACGACGAACCTCTGCCGTCACCGAGAAGCCTGCTGGACGAGGTGGCCGAGCTCTGGTATCAACAACCGCTCCATTGCGAGACGGACGGCGTCCTCCGATCCCGGCAGCGAGACGACGATGTGGCCGGCGGCGATGCCGGCGCAGGCGCGGCTCATCATCGCGGCGGGTCCGATCTGCTCGAAGCTGAGCATCCGGAAGAGCTCGCCGAACCCGTCGAGCCGCTTCTGCAGCAGTCCGGTCACGACCTCGTAGGTGCTGTCGCGCGACGTGATGCCGGTGCCGCCCGTCGCGATGATCGCCTGGACATCGGCGCTGGCGAGCTGACGCTCGAGCGTCGCCCGCACCAGGTCCGGATCGTCCTTCACGATCGCGCGTCCCGCGACCACGTGGCCGGCGGCTGTCAGCAGATCGGCGATCGCGCGGCCGCCCGTATCGGTCGCCTCCGTCCGCGTGTCGCTGACGGTGACGATGAAGCAGCGTACCGACAACGGTGCGCGCGCTTTGTGTTCCTCCTGGCTCATTCGGCGCCATTGTAGCGCGGGCGCATGCTACGATCCGCCCATGCAGCGTCCCCGCCGGGACCACGAAGCCGCGAAAACACGAAGAAGAGGCGTTCCGGCTTCGTGTTGTGCTGTGTGTCTGTGCGTCTTCGCGGTCTCGTCGGTGTTTTCCGCAGCGACGCCGAATGCCGCGCCGCGCGACCCGTTCACGCTCGACCGCGCCGCCGAGCGATGGGTCGGGCAGACGCTGAAAACGCTCACGTCCGACGAGAAAATCGGCCAGCTCATCGTCCCCTCGTTCGAGTCGAATTTCCTGAGCACCGACAGCGACACGTTCGACGTGCTGGCCCGGCTGGTGCGCGAGTATCACGTCGGCGGCTTTCACGTCTTCGGCGCCTCGCAGCCGGCGCCGTCCGTGCTGCTGAACTCCGGCTACGGCACGGTGATTCTCGGCCAGCCTTTTTCCGCCGCCTTCCTGATCAACCGTCTGCAGGCGATGTCGTCGGTGCCGCTGCTGAACACCGCCGACTTCGAAACCGGCGTCGGCTTCCGCATCTACGGCGCGACGACGTTCCCGAGGCAGATGGCGATGGGCGCGATCCCCGGAGCCGACGGCCTCCGGCTGGTGCGCGAGGAGGCGCGGATTACCGC
>JAYVYV010000279.1:0-9403 GCA_043783985.1 Acidobacteriota bacterium
CAACCCGAAACCGTCGGAACGGGAGATCCGCGAGGGCATCTCCGGCAATTTCTGCCGCTGCACCGGCTACCAGCACATCGTCAACGCCATTCAACACGCCGCGGGAAAGAGCTGAGCCATGGCCATCACTCCCGTATTGCCGAAACTGGTCGGATCGCGCACCAAACGCCGCGAGGATCCTCGCCTGATTCAAGGCCGCGGCACCTACGTCGACGACATCGCGCTCGTCGGCATGCAGCACCTGGCGTTCAAGCGCAGCGATGTGGCGCATGGACGGATTCGGTCGATCGACACCAGCGCCGCGAAGGCGATGGACGGGGTCGAGGCGGTCTTCACCGGCGCGGAGATCGCGGAGTTCCTGGCGCCGATGCCGATCGGGACGCCGTTCCCCTCGCCGGACCATCGCGCGGTTGCCGTGGACACGGTCCGCTACGGTGGCGAGCCGGTCGCGGTGGTGGTGGCGACCGATCGCTACCTCGCGCGCGATGCGGCAGACGCGATCGTCGTGTCGTATGAGACGCTGCCGGCGGTCGTGGATCTCGAGCTCGCCATGACCGGCAAGCCGACGGTCATCCATCCGGCGTTCCCGAACAACCTGGCGGTTGCGCTGGTGCCGAGCGGCACCGGGGTGAGCGCGTCCGGAGCGGTGGACGACTCGGCGATCGACGCCGCCTTCGCCAAGGCCGAGGTGGTCATCTCGCAGCGGATGGTGAACCAGCGTCTCGCGCCGAGCGCGATGGAAGGGCGAGGGGTGGTCGCGCACTTCGAGCCGGGCAAGGAGACGATGACCATCTGGTCCTCGACGCAGAACCCGCACATTCTCAAATCGTTCATCGCCGCGATGACCGGCCTCGGCCAGGATCAGGTCCGCGCCATCGCGCCCGAGGTGGGCGGCGGCTTCGGCGCCAAGATCAACATCTACGGGGAAGAGTACGTCGCGGCGGCGATCTCCAAGCGGCTCGGCATCGCGGTGAAGTGGGTGGAGGACCGCTCGGAAGCGTTCGTGGCCACGACGCACGGCCGCGACATCCTGGGATACGTGGACCTCGCGGCGAAGCGCGACGGCACGGTGCTCGGCTTGAAGCTCCGGCTGATCGCCGACATTGGCGCCTACAACATGCTCCTGACGGCCGCCATCCCGACGCTGACCATGATGATGGCGAATGCCACCTACAACATTCCGGCGATTCGCACCACGCTCACCGAGGTCTTCACCAACAAGACGCCGACCGATGCCTATCGCGGCGCCGGCCGCCCCGAAGCGACCTACTTCGTCGAGCGCGCGATGGACATGCTGGCGCGCGAGCTGAAGATGGATCCCGCCGAGCTCCGCCGGAAGAATTTCATCCAGCCGAATCAGTTTCCCTTCGCGACGCAGATGGGCGCGGTCTACGACTCGGGCGACTACGAGAAGTGCCTCGACCTCGCGCTGAAGAACGCCAAGTGGGAGGAGCTGAAGAAGGAACGCGACGCCGCGCGCGCGCAAGGACGTCTGGTCGGACTGGGACTGGCGATGTACGTGGAGGTCTGCGGTCTCGGCCCCTCCTCGTCGCTGCCGACCGGCGGCTGGGAGCACTCGCAGGTGACGATCGAGCGCGACGGCCGGATCAGCGCCACTACCGGGGCGTCGCCGCACGGGCAAGGCAACGAAACCACGTTCGCGCAGATGCTCGCCGACCAGTTCGGCGTCCCGATCGATTCCATCACCATCCTTCATGGCGACACCGGCGTGGTCAAGCAGGGTATCGGCACCTTCGGCAGCCGATCGCAGGCCGTGGGCGGCACGGCGCTGCACCTGGCGGGGGGCAAAGTGAAGACCAAGATGGCCAGGTTCGCCGCCGCCCTTCTCGAGGCGCATGAGGACGATCTGGTGTTTGAAAACGGCATGATCTCGGTGAAGGGTTCGCCCGCCTCGGGAAAGTCATTCGCGAGCGTCGCCGCGTTCGCGTATGTGCCAGTACCGTTGCCGGAAGGCCTCGAGCCCGGCTTGAGCGACGAAGCATTCTTCGAGCCGGCCAACAACACCTACCCGTTCGGCTGTCACATCTCGATGCTCGAGATCGATCGCCAGACCGGCGAACCCACTCTGCTGAAGCTGGTCGCCATCGACGACGCCGGGAATCTGATCAACCCGATGATCGTCGAAGGGCAGATTCACGGCGGCCTCGCCCAGGGCATCGGCCAGGCGATGATCGAGGAAGTCGTCTACAGCGAAGACGGTCAGCTGCTGACCGGGTCGTTCATGGACTACGCGATTCCGCGCGCCACCGATTTCCCGCGCTTCGAACTCGGCGTCACCGTGACGCCGACGCCGGTGAATCCGCTCGGCGCGAAAGGCGTCGGCGAAGCCGGCACGCTCGGCTCGACGCCGTGCGTGGTCGCCGCCGCGGTCGACGCGCTCAGCGAGTTCGGGGTGACACACATCGACATGATGCTGCGGCCGGAAAAACTGTGGCGCATCATCCAAGGAGGACGCTCGTGATCTCTTCGGCCTTCGAATACAGTCGTGCGACGTCGCTGGACGATGCGCTGGCGAAGCTGAAAGCGAGCAACGGTGATGGCAAGTTCATCGCCGGCGGGCACAGCCTGATTCCGTTGATGAAGCTTCGCCTCAGCGAGCCCAAGGCCCTGATCGACATCGCGCGCATTCCCGGAATGTCCGGCATCCGCGAAAAGGACGGGAAGGTCGACGTCGGCGCCGGCACCGTCCACCACGACGTCGCCACGTCCGCGCTCGTGCAGAAGCTGTGTCCCGCGCTCGCCGAGTGCGCGGCGGCAATCGGCGATCCGCAAGTTCGCAATCGCGGCACGCTCGGCGGCAGCATCGCCCACGCGGACCCTGCGGCGGACTATCCGGCGGCGCTGCTGGCGCTCGACGCCGAGATTCATGTGAAGGGTCCGAAGGGTTGGCGCGTCGCGAAGGCCGCGGAGTTCTTCCAGGGGATGTTCACGGTCGATCTGGCGCCGGACGAGATCATCGGCGGCGTGCAGTTCGCCCCGGTGAAGTCGGCGGCCTACGTGAAGCTCCATCAGCGAGCGTCGCACTTCGCCATCGTCGGGGTCGCGGCGGCACTCGACGTGAACAAGGGCGTCATTCAGTCGGCGCGCGTCGGGCTCACCGGCGCGAGCTCGCATGCGACGCGCCTGACCGACGTGGAGAAGGCCCTCGAGGGGAAACCGGCGTCGGCGGCCAGCGTCGAGGCGGCCGCGCGGAACGCCGGCGCGACGCTGAAGGAGATCAACTCAGACATTCATGCCAGCGCGGAGTACCGGCGCGCGATGGTGCAGGTATTTTGCGAACGCGCCTTGAAGGGCGCGCTGGCGCGAGTCGGCTGAGCCGCGATTACGCCAACTTCGAGCGCAGGCAGTCGAAGAATCGATCGAGCATCATTTTCGCGACGCCGCCGACCAGCCGTTGACCGAGGCGCGCGATCGGGCCGCCGGTCTGCACCGTGGCGGTCACGTCCACGGCGGTGGTCTCGCCGTCAGCGCGAAGGACGATCGCCGAACTGCCCTTGACGAATCCCGGGCGTCCCTGCCCTTCCACGACGAGTCCGTACGAGGTGTTCGGAATCTTGTCCGTCAGGACGACCGTGCCGTTGTAGGTGCCGGTGATCGCGGCGAGGCCGATCGTCAGCGTGACGTTGTAGCGATCGGTGCCGTCCGGCTCGAATCGCTCGCAGCCTGGAATACAGGACGACAGCACGGCGGGATCCATCAGCAGCGCCCACACCCGACCCGGCGGCGCGTTGAACGTGTAGGAGCCGGAAATTTCCATGGTGGTATCCGCGCCGGTCAGGCGATGGTATTCAAGTGTATCGCGAGCTGCGCGAGATTGGTCAACGTCCGCACCGGTAGGAAATCGTCGACAAACGGCAACGCCGCCTGCAGTCCGCGGGTCAGCGGCGCGTAGTCGGCGGTGCCGATCAGCGGGTTCAGCCAGATCAGCCGATGCACGCTGCGCTGGAGTCGCGCGACCTGATCGCCGAGTTCCACCGGATCCCCGCGGTCCCACCCGTCGGACACAAGCAAGGCGACCGGCCCGCCGTGGAGGACGCGCCGGCCCCATCGTTGATGGAACTCTTTGATGACCGCGCCGATTCGCGTCCCGCCCGACCAGTCGGCGACCGATCCGGATACCGCGGCGAGCGCCTCGTCAGGGCCGGCCGCGCGAAGCTCCCTGGTGACGCGTGTGAGCCGGGTCGAAAACAGGAACGTCTCGACGCGCCGGTGGCGCTGCGTCACGAAGTACGCGAAGTACAGCAGCAGGCGCGAGTAGCGCTCCATCGAGCCGCTGACATCGCAGAGCAGCACGAGCGGCCGAGGTCGCATGCGCCTCGCGCGTCGCGGCAACTTCACCACGTCGCCGCCGCTGCGCAGGCTGCCGGCGATCGCGCGGCGCAGGTCGACGCGCGCCCCCCGTCCGCGGATCCACCGGCGCGTTCGGCGCGCACCAGGCTGCCAGACGAGGCGCGACATTGCAGCGCGCGCCTCGGCGAGTTCGTCCGGCGTGAATGCGGCGAAGTCCTTGCCGGCCAGCGCGTCGCTGCCGCTCCAGGTCTTCAGGCGGGCCGCGGTCGCCGCCGTGTCGCCGTCCGCACCGTCCGCGGCGGGCGCAAGGACATCTTCGACCTCGACCACCGGGGCTCGCGGTTCGGCGGTCCGCGTCGGGCGCGCGGGCGTTCGCAACCGGTCGTGGTGTTCCCGCCAGAACGCCGCAAACGCCGCGTCGAAGATCGCGATCTGATCGTGGCGATGGACGAGCAGCGCCCGGCACACCTGGTACACATCCTCGCGCGCGGCGAGGTCGACGTAGCCCAGCGCTTCGACGAGCTCGCCGAGACGCCCGGCATGCACGTCGACGCCGGCGCGCCGCAGGACACGGCCGAAGATCAGCAGGTTATCGAGCAGACGTGACATGCGAACCAGGAGCTGGACGCGCGTTCAGGCCGGCGTCGTGGTGCGGGCGACGGCGCGATCGAGGAGCTCCGCCGCCCGGCGTCCGCGCAGCGCCTCGAGATCTTCCCTGGCCTTGAGCACGACGCCGAGGGTTTCTTCGACGGCGTGGGCGTCGAGCGTCTCGCGATCGAGCGCCACGAGCGCGGCCACCCAGTCGATGGTCTCGGACACGCCGGGTACCTTGTACAGATGCTCGGACCTCAGCTCCTGAGCCATCGCCGTCACCCGCGCCGCCAGCTCCGCCGACGCCTGCGGAACCCGCTGGCGAACGATGGCCAGTTCCTTCTCGAACGACGGGTACTCGATCCACTGGTACAGGCACCGGCGCTTGAGCGCGTCATGCACCTCGCGCGTGCGGTTCGAGGTGAGGATGACCAGCGGCGGTTCGGCGGCCCGCACCGTTCCCAGCTCGGGGATCGTGATCTGAAACTCCGCCAGCAGCTCGAGGAGAAACCCTTCGAACTCCTCGTCGGCGCGATCGATTTCGTCGATGAGCAGGACCGCCGGGCGGGTGCGCAGCGGATCGATGGCCTGCAGCAGCGGCCGCTTGATGAGAAACGCCTCGCTGTAGAGCTCGCGGCGTGCGCCCTGCCGATCGAGCGCGCCGGCGGTGTCGAGGATGCGCAGCTCGAGGAGCTGCCGCGCGTAGTCCCACTCGTACAGCGCGTGGCTCACGTCCAGGCCCTCGTAGCACTGTAGACGGATGAGATCGGTGCCGAGCGCGGCGGCCATCGCGCCGGCCAGCGCCGTCTTGCCGACGCCGGCCTCCCCTTCGAGGAACAGCGGCCGTTTCAGGCGCAGCGCGAGAAAGAGTGAAACAGCCAGGCCGCGGTCCGCGACGTAGTGCGCGGCAGCGAGGCGCTGCTGCAGATCGGCGATCGATTGAGGAGGAATGGCGATGACCCTTTGCCGTGAGTGCCGGAGTATAACAGGCACGGCGGTCGCGCGTCCCCTCCCTGCCCCTCCCGCCTGTCCCGCCCCGCCCGCCCTTTCAGCTCTTGAACCGCTTCGCGTCAATCCCGTACTGGCGGACCTTGTAGTTGATGATCCGCTCGGTCGTGTCGAGCAGCCGCGCCGCCTTCGCCCGGTTCCCCCTCGTCGTCTTCAGCGCGTCCTGCAGCAGATCCTTTTCGTAGGCGCCGACCGCGTCGCGCAGCGAGACGCGCGTGATCGTGCCGGAGGCCTCCGCGGTCTGGAGCGAGGGCGGCAGATGGTGTCCGTGCACGACCTCGCCGTCGCACATCAGCACGGCACGCTCGAGCGTGTTCTCGAGCTCGCGCACGTTGCCGGGCCAGTGATAGCTCGCCAGCATGTCGATGGCCGGCGTCGAGATGCGCTTGATGTTGCGCTTGTGCTCGCGCGCGAACTTCTCGAGGAAGTGATCGACGAGCAGCAGCATGTCCGCCTTGCGCTCACGCAGCGGCGGGATGAAGAGGCTGAAGACGTTGAGGCGGTAGTACAGATCCTCGCGGAACATGCCGGCGGCGATCGCCTTCTCCAGGTCTTTGTTGGTCGCGGCGATCAGCCGCACGTTCGCCTTGATCGTCTCGGTGCCGCCGACCCGCTCGAACTCGCGCTCCTGCAGCACCCGCAGCAGCTTTACCTGCGTCGCGAGGTTGATGTCGCCGATCTCGTCGAGGAACAGCGTGCCGCCTTCGGCAAGCTCGAACCGCCCTTTCTTCCGCGTCTCCGCGCCGGTGAACGCGCCCTTCTCGTAGCCGAACAGCTCGGACTCGATGAGGCTGTCGGGCAGCGCCGCGCAGCTCACCTTGACGAACGGCTTCTTCGCGCGCAGCGAGCTGTAGTGGATCGCGTGCGCGATCAGCTCCTTGCCGGTCCCCGACTCGCCGCGGATCAGCGCCGTCGTGTTGGTGCCGGCCACCTGCGTCACCTGCTCGAAGATCTGCCGCATCGGGCCGCTGCTGCCGACGAGGTTGGCGAAGTCGTAGCGCTCGCGCAGCTCCTGCCGCAGGTGCGTGTTCTCGTCGACGAGCGTCCGCTTGTCCTCTTCGATCAGCCGGTGGATCTTCACCGCCTGCGCAACCATCGACGCGACGACGCCGAGGAACTTGGTGCTGCGCTCGAAATTGCGCTCGGGCTTGAACTTCAGATCGATCGCGAGCGTCCCGATGGCGCGGCGGTTCAGGCTGATCGGCACGCAGACGAAGCTGAGCTCCTGGTGCGACAGTTCCGGCCTCCGCGCGGCGCGGTGCAAAAAGGCCGGCTCCCGGCTGACGAGCGGCACGACGACCGGCTTGCCGCTCTGGACCACCTGGCCGGTGATCCCCTCGCCGACGCGGTAGAGGACGAGGCGCGGGCTGTCGGCGATGCCGTCGGACGCCTCGACGCGCAGGTCGCCGTTGTCCTCGAGCAGCGAGACGATGCCGCGGACGGCGCCGTGGTGACGGGCGAGGATTTCGAGCACGCGGTGCAGCGACGCCTTCAGGTTCAATGTGCCCGACAGCGCCTGGCTCACTTCGAGGAGAGTGGACAGGCGGCGCGCTTCGCGGGTCGGGGCGTCCACGTCGGGCGGCGGCGGCGACGGCCGCGGCGTCCGGCTGATGCTGGCCATGGGTTCCATCCTACAATCCTGTCCCTTCGTAAGATAGATGGAACATTTGTGTCTGACTCGGAAATCGCGCTCCAAGGGGCGCGAGATGGCATTTCATACCTTTTTGTCTGGTTTCATCATTAGACCTACGTGAATGTTTTATTTCGATCGACGACCCGCTTTGAATATACGAAAACAGGCCTGATTGAGGGCATTGGAGGTCCATGCGTCCATGGAGTGCA
Organism: Acidobacteriota bacterium; assembly: GCA_043783985.1. Taxonomy (GTDB): domain Bacteria; phylum Acidobacteriota; class Vicinamibacteria; order Vicinamibacterales; family CAVVIG01; genus CAVQFC01. The sequence continues at coordinate 7,753 of JAYVYV010000279.1, forward strand.
TATTGCTCACCAGCTCGCTCATGGACCCGTCAACACCGCGAGACACGCTTCGGCCTCGCGGGCGGACGCGGACCCTCGAAACAGAAGCAGCAGCCGCGGCAAGACGCGCGCGCGCCCTCAGCTTCTCACCTGCACCACGAGGCACGGCCATGGAACTCGAGCGCATCGTCTACCGCATCCGCGAGGAATTCAGGGAGATGCCGGGGCTCCGGCTGACGCCGGCGCAGGCGACGCGGTTGTGGGGGCTGGAGCAGGAGACGTGCACCGCCGTCATCGATCGACTGGTCGCGACAGCCTACCTGCGCTGGACGCCGGCCGGCTTCGTGACGCGGGCCGACGCCTAGCCACACTGCCGGAGAGCAAGCGTGTGATTCGACAAGCGTTCGTCACGCTCGCGGCGCTGTGCCTCGCGTTCCTCATTGAGTATCTGCGGCCGGAGTACGGCGCGAGCATCACGTCGACGGACGAGATCGTGCTGGCGAAGGAATAAGACACCGCGTCGCACCGCATCTACGTTCTTGTCCGCCATTCATCTGTTTCCCACATCGACGTCTGATGCGCTCGGAGCGGTGCGCGCGAATCGCCGAAAACGGGCCTGTTCGCACACGGCGCGGGCCGCGCCCGTGGTCTGCGTCTTGCTCCCGCATCTCTTCATGACGAGCATCCGGGTGCACACGACAACGGGCAGCGGCGGCGTTCTTCGACAGGCTCTGGACACGTGCTCGTGGTGCCATGTGGGCTGCGCATTTCTGGTGGCGGCCGTCGTCCTCGCTTCAACGCCGTTGATCGCGCAGGAGACATGGACAGCCGCGCCGCACGTACGCCCGGAGCACGGGATCCGTTCGCTCGTCGAGGAAGCGGCACTCCGTTCGCCGTTGATTCGAGAGCTGATCGATCGGCTCGAAAGCCTGAATGTGACGGTCTACATCCGTACCCGCGTGTTCGCGACGACCGGCCTCGACGGCCACATCGCGCTTCTGTCGGGGGGCGGCAGCGCTCGGTATCTGGTCATCGAGCTGGCGTGCGAGCGGAATGGGCTCACGCAGATGGCCGCGCTGGGACACGAACTGTTTCACGCGACCGAAATCGCGGGGGAGCCGTCCATCGTCGACGGGCGCACGCTGGCGGCGTTTTACAGGAAGATCGGGACGCAGACGCTCGATGGCGTCGGACGGCAAACCTTCGAAACGTCGGCAGCGGCCGACGCGGGCCATCGCGCGCGGCGCGAACTACTCAGCTTCGGTACGAGGAGCGCCCATGGCACGTGAACGTGTCCAGGTCCCGCCGTTCACAGCACCTCCTCCAATCCCCGGATCAGCCGGTCGATTTCCTCGGCGGTGTTGTAGTGCACCATCGACACGCGCACGACTCCGCGGCTGGCGAGATCGAGGTGCTCGATGAGCCGCCGCGAATGGAAATCCCCGAAGCGGATGCCGATCTGCCACGCGTCGATATGCCGGACGATCGTCTCTGAATCCATACCGTCGGCGACGAAGCTGATGGTCGGCACGCGAACGGCTTTATCCGCCGTCGTGGGGCCGATGACGCGCACGCGGGGTTTGGCCGCCAGGTAACTCAAGAGCCGGCCGGCGAGCGTCTCTTCGTGGTCCGCGACCGCCGCGAACGCCGCCTCGATCTGCGCCCGGCGCGG